>CAYOGX010000018.1:0-15079 GCA_964403235.1 uncultured Planctomycetales bacterium
GCATGCGTTGCGACGATGATGACCTCGTCGGGGCGCAGGGCGGTCCGCTGCTCGATAAGCCGACGCGCCGGCGGACTGTACCCGACGTGATCCCCCAGCGAATCACAGACGACAATGACCGCCCGCCGCTCGCCGTCGGACACGGCCAGCGCCTTGGCGTACAGCGGATCGCGGACGGCATCGACCGGTTTGCCCCGTTCACTCGGCCAGCCGAGGATGGGGATGTACATGTCGGTCTGGCTGGCAACCGGCGGCGTGATATCGACACGGGCGAAACCGGCATGCATCGGTCAGCTCCGGCCGTTAGCAGCGATCGGGTGGCACGGTCGAGCGAAGCCGAGGAACTCGGCGCAGCTTGGCCGTGGCGCACGTCGAGCAAGCTCGGCAGAACCTACCGGATGTCCCGGTAGGTCAGACCGGCGCGCTTGAGCATGTCGGCGCACTCGACGGGTTTGTGCCTTCGTCCGCTTTCGAGCAGCGCCTCGGTCAGCATGGCCACGCGGGCGCCCAGGATGCCGTCGACGCAATTCTCGCTGTACCGACCGTCGAGCAGGCCCGCGAAGTTGTTGCATGGCTCCTTCGGCCACTTCCGCGGCAGGGCCGCCGGCAGCTCCTTGGCCTTGCCGTTGGTGTGCAGCACGACGCGCCCGCCCGTCAGGTGGAGTCGGCCCTTGGCGCCCTCGATGATGACGTCGTCGACGAACCCGCCGAGGTAGTCGCCGACGATAATCATCCGGCCGGTCAGGCCCTTCTCGAACTCGACGTGATGCGAGCTGTTGATCTCGATGTCACGCGACTGGCCGTCCATGTACTTGTCGGTCGCGCCGTCGACGCGGACGGGCATCAGCCCCGTCATCCAGATCATGATGTCCTGATAGTGGCTGCCCGAATCGTTGATCTGGCCGCCGCCGGCAATCTTGTTGACCAGCCGCCACCCGCCGACGATGCGGTAGTCCTGGGCCATGTAGCAGTAGAAATGGTGCAGCTTGCCGATGATGCCCTTGCTCAGCAGTCGCCGGGCCGTTACGTAGACCGGCTCGAAGTGGCGCTGGTAGTGGATGAGCAGGATTCGTCTTTTCTTTCGGGCGAGCTTGTACAGCTGAACGGCCCGGGCGACGCCGTTGGCCATTGGCTTCTCGATCAGGACGTGGCACCCGCTTTCCAACGCCAGCCTCGCGTGGGCGTAGTGGAGTGAATGCGGGCCGAACACGCCGACGGCCTGCAGGTTCTCCTTGGCGATCATTTCCCTGTAAGCGTTCGGGCCCAGGTAGGCGGTGATGTCGTCCTTGCCCAGGCGTTCGCGGAGCGACTCGATGCGGCCGGCGTCGACGTCGGCCGCCGCGACGACGTCGCAGTTGCGCTCCAAGTTCAGCTTGTGCGCCCGATCAGCCCCCACGCCGCCGGGCCCGATGATGCCGACACGAACCTTGGCCTTTGCCTTACGCTTCGCCATTGCCGTCTCCTGTTCTGTCCAGATGGTCTGTGTGCTTTTCCCCGTCCTGTCCGCCTCGGCGCCGACGGCTCGTCCATCGGCGGGTGGACGCAGACCCCCTATTCAGGCAGCGGTTTGTCCTTGGTCTCCGGCGCGAACCAGACGAAGACCAGCCCAACGAAGTAGAACCCCGCGACCAGGACGGCCGCCACGCGAAATGCGTTGTCGGGGAACAGCCCGATCAACGCGGCCGACAGCAGCCCGAGCGCCATCGGTGCCCCGGCGGCCAGGTAGCGGGCTACGTTGTAGCAGAACCCCGTCCCCGTGCTCCGCAGTCGCGTGGGGTACAGCTCGGGGAAGTAGATCGCATATCCGCCGAAGACGGTCAGCGTCGAGAACCCCAGGATCGGCAGCATCCAGTAGACGTGCGATTCGGTCCGCATGAAGCCGAACGTCAGGACGATCGCCAGGAAACCCAACACAAACGACAGGGCAAAGGCCGGCCGACGACCGACGAGGCCGGCGACCAGGGCGAACGAGAAGATCCCCAATAGGGCCCCGAAATCCTGCAACATCGTCCCGGTCGACACCACGATGTCCTTGTGCGCCTTACTCACGTTGCCCAGCACGTCGCGGGTCAGCTCGGGACTGTAGAAGCCGATCCCCCACAGCCCGATCACGCCGGTAACCGCCAGGCCCACGCCGATGATGGTGTTGTATCGCCACCGGCCGTCGCGGAACATCTCGCCCAGGTGCCCCAGCTCCTGGTGCAGCTTGTCCTTGGCCTGCGTCCACCGGTCGGGTTCTCTCAGCGTCAGCCGGACCAACACCACCAGCAGCGCCGGCAGGATCCCCACGAAGAACATGTACCGCCACCCGATCGGCATCACGAATCGACTGATCAGCGATCCGGTGATGTTGCCCGCGGCCGAAAGTGCCTGAAGCAAGCCGAGGCAGTAAGGCCTGGCCCGTTCGGGCATGACTTCCGCTACCAGCGCCGCGCCGGCGGCGAACTCACCCCCCACGCCCATCCCAGTCAAAAACCGGTAGATGACGAAGTCCCACCAGGACACGGACAACCCCGACAGCCCGGTGAACAGCGAGTAGACCAGGATGGTAATGGCCATCGTCTTGACACGGCCCCAGCGATCGCCGATCAGGCCGAAGAAGATGCCCCCGGTCGCCCAGCCAAGGATCAACGCCGTCGTGGCGATGCCGCCGTAGAACTTGATCTCGGCGGCCTGATCGCTCGTTAGCTGTTCGGACGTCAAGCCGCCCAGGCCGAGCAGCTCCTGCATCGCCGGTTGCCGGGCGATGACGAACAGCCGTTGGTCCATGCAATCGAACATCCAGCCCAGCGTGGCCAGCAGGAGCACCCACCAGTGGTAGCGCGTCATCTCGTTCCACCAGTGGCCTGTCTTCGGTGCCAGGTCGGGCAGTTCCGGTTCGCCGTTTCGCGGTGGTGTATCTTGCGTGGACATGGTCCGGGCATGATAGTGGCTCGGTCGGGCAAGTCAACAGCGTAAATCCGCCCGGTCAGGGGGGTGCCCTTTCGCAACCGGACCTGGCCAAGTACCATGGTGCCCGACACATTCGCCTGATCATTCAAGCGAGGAGGTTAGACCGTGGGTGCAGAGTCGACCCGGAGGGCGTTTTTGGGTGCCACCGTGCCGGCGGCGTTGGTCGGTCGACACGTATTGGCCGAGGCCGGTGCCAAGAAACCGGGACCGAATGACACGATCGTCACGGCGTTGATCGGCTGCGGCGGGCGTGGCCGATGGCTCATGAGGGACGCATTCCAGAAGCTGCCGGGCGTTCGATTCGCCGGCGTGTGCGACGTGAACCGCGGGCCGCTTGTCAAGGCGCACAAGGAGACGGACGAAAAGGCGAAGACCTACACGGACTATCGAAAGCTCCTGGAGGACAAGTCGATAGATGCCGTCATCGTGGCCACCAACGGCCACTGGCACGTGCTGCCCACCATCGACGCCTGTGCGGCCGGCAAGGACGTCTACGTGGAAAAGCCCTTGGCCACGTCGATCGGCGAGGGCCGGGCGGCCGTCAAGGCGGCTCGCAGGTACAACCGCATCGTCATGATCGGCACGCAGCAGCGGAGCTGGCAGCACTATCAACAGGCGGTCGAGATCATCCACTCGGGCCTGCTGGGCAACATCTCCACCGTGCACGTCTGGGACATTGAGAACCACTACCCCGGGTTCGGCTCGCCGGCCGACTGCGACCCGCCGCCCGAGCTGGACTGGGACTTCTGGGTCGGCCCGTCGCCGAAGGTGCCGTACAACCCGAACCGCCTGAAGCACCATTACTGGTTCTATGACTACGGCGGGGGCTGGGAGCACGACTGGGCCGTCCACCATTACGACATCGTCCACTGGGCCATGAAGGTCGACGCCCCCATCGCCGCCGCGGCCACGGGCAGCAAGTTCGCGTTTGCCAACGACAACCGGCAGTGGCCCGACACGTTCACCGGCGCGTGCGAGTACCCGCCGAGCCCCCTGGCCAAGCAGGGGTTCCTGATGAGCTACAACTTCCGCGACGGCTGCAAACACCCGATCGAGGGGCGGACCCACGGCAAGATGTTCCACGGCACGGACGGGACGTTGGTGCTTGACCGAAAGGGCTTTCGGATCTACTCGGAGTCGCGCGACGGCAAGCACTGCATCGAAAAGGACAAGAGGACGGTCGTCAAGAAGGGAAGCCCGGAGAACCACGCGGAGGTGTTCCTCGACTGCCTGCGGACGCGCAAGCGCCCCGACGCCGACGTCGAGACGGGCCATTACTCGTCGGCCCCGGGCCTGCTGATGAACATCGCCTACCGCGTCGGCCGGCGGATCCGATGGGACCCCAAGGCCGAACGGGTCATCGGCGACCCCCAGGCCAACGCGATGGTCACCAAGAAGTACCGAAGGCCCTGGACGCTGCCGAGCTGACCCATAGGGTCCGCCGGGCGGGCCAGAGGGACCGCATGCATCACACGCTGACAAGGCGAGCTCTCCTGTGCACGATAGGGGTATGGGCCGCGCTCGGTGTTCTGGGGCCAATGGCTTCTCGCGCTCCCGCGGCTGGCGCCCGAGACACGCGGCCCAACATCCTACTGATTATGGCGGATGACATGGGGTACTCCGACGTGGGGTGCTATGGCGGGGAGATCCGGACGCCGAACCTGGATCGGCTGGCGGCGGGGGGTGTGCGGTTCACGCAGTTCTATAACAACGCGAAATGCGCGCCGACGCGTGCGTCGTTGCTGACGGGGCTGTATTCGCAACAGGTCGGCATCCTCGGGCCGCCGCGGAAGATGCGGAACTGCGTCACGATCGCCGGTGCGCTCAAGCTGGCCGGGTACCGCACGCTGATGGTCGGCAAGTGGCATGCCGAGGACATCCCGGTGCAGTGGGGGTTCGACCGGTACTTTGGGCTGTGCGACGGGTGCTGCAATTTCTTCAACCCGGGCGTGCGGCGGCCGGGCGAGGGCGAGCCGGGGCGGAAGTTCCGCGGCGAGGCCCGCCGCTGGGCCATCGACGAGAAGGTCTACAAGCCCTACACGCCACAGGACAAGGATTTCTACACGACCGATGCGTTTACCGACCACGCCTTGACGTACCTGCACCAATACAAAGACGAGGACAAGCCGTTCTTCCTGTACGTGGCCTACACCGCCCCGCACTATCCGCTGCACGCCCGCCCGGCCGACATCGCCCGGTACAAAGGCAAGTACATGATCGGCTGGGACGAGGTCCGCCGCCGGCGCTACGCGCGGATGGTCGAGATGGGCCTGATCGACAAGCGCTGGCCGATGTCGCCGCGCGACGACGGGTCGATGACGTGGGCCGACGCGACCGACAAGCCGCTGTGGGACCTGCGGATGGCGGTCTACGCGGCCATGATCGACCGGATGGACCAGAACATCGGCCGGCTGATGGCCAAGATCCGCGAGCTCGGTCAGGAGGACAACACGCTCGTGCTGTTCCTGTCGGACAACGGCGGCTGTGCGGAGAAGCCCTGCACCACGCCCGACGTCCCGCCCGGCCCGGTCGAATCATACCGGTCGGTGCGGCTGCCCTGGGCCAACGCGAGCAACACGCCGTTCCGCAAGTTCAAGAGCTGGGACCACGAGGGCGGCATCGCCACGCCGCTGATCGCCCACTGGCCGCGGGTCATCAAGACCGGCGGGACCATCACGCATCAGGTCGGCCACATCATCGACGTGATGGCCACGTGCCTCGACGTGGCCGGTGCGACGTATCCGTCGCGCTACAAGGGCCACCGGGTCCTGCCCCTGGAGGGCAAGAGCCTGTTGCCGATCTTCCAGGGCAAGCAGCGCACAGGGCACGACGCGCTGTTCTGGCACTTTAGGCAGTGGCGGGCGGTCCGACAGGGCAAGTGGAAGCTCCTCGGCCGCGACAAGGGCCCCTGGGCGCTGTATGACATGGCGGCCGACCGCGTCGAGCTGAATGACTTGGCCAAGGCGCATCCCGAGAAGGTCGAGGAACTCGCCGCCAAGTACGACGCCTGGGACAGACGCTGCAGAGCCGGCACCCGGCCAGTCAGTAAGAAGCAGTAGGGCCGGCGTACATCACCTTGGCGCGGGTTGGGACCTCGGGGAACGGGTCGCCCGTATCCTTCGCCCAGCGGTGGAGTTTGGCCAGCAGATCGGTCCGGAGTTTGGCCTGTGCCTTCTCGTCCGCCAGGTTCTTCATCTCGTAGGGGTCCTTGGCCAGATCGAACAGATGCGTCACCTTGCCGGCGGTGTTGACGGCGAGCTTGTTTCGCGGCGTGACGATCGCCCGCCACGCACCATCGCCGTGCATGCGTCCCTCGGCATAGATGGATTGAACCGCGGGGGCCCGCTCGCCGAGCACCGCCGCCGACAGGTCGCGCCCGGTGCACGTGCTCGGCGTCTCGAGGCCACAGACCGACAGCAGCGTCGGCATCAGGTCGATGGAACTGACGAGCGTGGGCGGTGTTTGACCGGCCTTAATCCGAGCGGGGCAGCGCATCAACAACGGGATGTGCAGTGATTCCTCCTCGGGATGGCCCTTGTACCGCTTACCGTGCGATCCGTGCATGTCGCCGTGGTCGGACGTAAACACGACCAGCGTGTTGTCCGCCAGCCGCAGCTCGTCCAGCGCCCGAAGGAGCCGGCCCAGCTCATGGTCGAGCGACTCGCACAATCCGTAGTAGCCGGCCAGCTCCCTGGTGGTCTTCTTGTGCTTCCGCTGTCCGGCGGGGACGTTCGGGCGCCACTCAAGCCCGTCGCGCTTGAACCGGTCGAACCGCTTGGGCGGCTTGTAGGGCATGTGCGGCGGTCCCCACGACAGGTAGCAGAAGAACGGCCGGTCCTTGTTGCGCTTCATGAACTGAATGGCCAGGTCCGTCTGGAGCGTCGGCTCGTAGCCCTTAACGTTCATCCGCTCGCCTTCGCTGGTGAACGTGGGCGTCTTGTAGTAGAAGTGCCCGCGGTTGAACCCCTCGAACGTGCCGAAGCCGCGACGCCGCCAACCCGGAGGGACGAAACCAGGCTTGGCCTGGCCATCCATGTGCCACTTGCCGATGTAGTGCGTCGCGTAGCCCGCCTCCCCAAAGACGTGGCTGATGCACCGCTCCGCCGGCGGCAGCATCAGACTGTTCGTGATCATGCTGGTCTGGTGCGGGAACCGGCCGGTAGTGATGGCAGATCGATTCGGCGTGCAGAGGGGATTCGCCGCGTAGGCCCGCGTCCACCGCGCTCCCTGCTCAGCCAGACGGTCGAAGTGGGGCGTCCGGACGAGCGGATCGCTGCCGTGCCCGAACGCGCTGAACCGCCACTGATCCGCCAGGACCAACAGGAGGTTGGTCCGCCGGCGCTCCTTGCGCTTTTCCGTGCCGTGCGCGACCGCGGGCGATATGGACAGGCCCGCCGTCGCGGCGGCCAGGTCCTTGATGAACGTTCGTCGGTTGACGGCTGTCGTGGTCATGATTGGTCTCCGCCGCTCGGGCCCTCGAGGTCCAGGCCGTAGCGCTGATAACCGAGGAGGGGCTCGAACCCCGCCCGCTCATACATCCTCCTGGCCGGCGCGTGCCCGTCGTTCAGGCCGGTCTGCACCTCGGCGACCTTCATGCCGCGCCGTCGCAACTCGTCCAACACGAACCGGAGCTGCCTGGCGCCGTAGCCTCTTCCCTTGAAATTAGGATGAACGCCGTTCTGGCCCACCTCGCCGATGCCCGTCGACGCATCCGGATGCAGGCAACAAAAACCGACCACTTGCCCGTCGACCTCGGTGACGAAGCTGTTGTCGGGCTCGGCGAACAGCTCTTGGCGGATGTCCTCGGTCTTGTGCTCGTCCCAGGCTTTGCCGCCGACGCGGAATCCGTATCGCCGCTCGCGCACGTACGACAGGCCGATGTCCCAGATCCGCCTGACGATGTCCTCGACCGCGGGCCAGTCCTCCGGCCGGAACGGGCGAATGATGCCAACCTCATCCATTTGCAGTCACCCCACTACAACCGGGTGGTATGATCGAGGATCGACCGCCGAGGGTCCAACCTTTGGTCGTGCTGACAAGATCCTGCCCACGCCCACGGCCAAGCTGCGCCGAGTCCCTCGGTTCCGCTTGACCGTGCCGCCCTGGTCCTACCCAATCTAAGATACGCTCGGCGGATCCTAACGCTCCCAAACGGGCTGGCCGCCGACCAGGATGCCTTGAACCTGGTCTGGCTTGCCGGACACGACCGTCGCCCGTTGTTGGTCGTCGAAACGCACTTCGACGAAGTCGGCCTGCGTCTTCAGCTTCACCGATACGTCGCCGACCGTAACGGATTTGCCCCGACACAGGGCGATCCGGATGACCTTGCCGGCCCGATCGCAACGGATCATGAACAGCTCGCCGTCGAGACGCGCTTGCCAGTCCTTCTGCACGAGAACGCCGTCCTTCGCGCGCGCCGGGGTCAGGCCGAGTGGGTTCTCGACGTCGGCGGCCAGGATCAGGTCGCGATCCCCGTCGGCCAACTGCACCTCGACGGCCGCGTTCGTGTCCGGAAACGGTGCGCCCGACGCGGTCGCCAACGGCAGACGCCGAATCCCTGCAATGGTGGACGTCTTGCCGTACGGCTCGATGACGGCGACGAACGTGGACGCCAGCGGCGCCTTTTCGGTCTGCCGGCGGACCATGATCCTGGGGATCCACAGCTCCACGGTAGAATTGTAGATCCCAGCCACGATCCACCCCTCGGCCGTGGAGGCCTGGGCGGCGGTCGTCAGGTCGGTGTAGCGAAGATGCACCTCGGAGCCCGGCGGCAGGTACTTGCGGCGATCATCGATCTTCCAATCGACGGACCAGCCGGGCTTGGGTGACGGATCGCACTGGAAGTTGCGCATCAACGTCCCGTGCCCGTACGGCTTGGCGGGTTTGAGCGACAGGCCCGTCGGCGTGATCTGCCCGAAGTGGCTGTGCACGAACTTTGCGTGGTCCGCCCCGCCGATCACACGGAACACGTCCACGATGTAGAAGTCGCGGTCGGACGCGTCGATCATCGCGACGGTGCGTTCGTATTGCTTCCCGCCGATCATTTTCGGCGCGGACGTGCGGATGGCGCGGAATTGCTCGCCGTCGGCCCACAGCGTGGTCTTACCGCCGGCGTTCGACTGACGCTTGCCGTCCACCACCACCGTGCTGTGCGAGGCCGTAATGACGTACCAACTGAACTTCGCTCCGCCCCACCCGCCGAACTGGACCGGGGGGTAGCCGAAGTCGGGCATCAGGTCGAGGCCCTTGGCGAAGATCCCCAAGTTCATGCCGTCGGCGTGGCTGTGCCCGCCGCCCGCGTCGTAATCCAACCAGACCGCCCGCGCATCCTTGCCCTGGCCCGAGCGCAGGATGGCGATGTGCCACTGCTGCTTGTTGATGCTGGGGACCTTGGGCGTCTCGCCCTCGCGGCCGATCAGCTCCGCGACGTTCCGCTGAAACGCGGCCGGGTCGGCCGCCAGGATGTCGTAAGGCAGGCCCTTCACACTGTTGTCGTTGGTGTGATACGCCACCTGCACGAAGGCAGGGTCCTTCGTCAGCTCGTACAGCCGCCACAAAAACGTAAACGCCGACGGCTCGAGCGATCCCGGACGTGCGAAGTCCACGCCGCAATAGTGCTCGACCTTCCCGGCGAAATGGCCCGTGTCGCCCGACTGGGGGTAATACTCCCCGAGGCACCAGGTGTCGATGTGGAAGCGGAAGGTCTGGTACAACCGCGGATGCCGCTTGTAGACGTCGGCCAGGAACCCCGGCTCCATCCGCGCTAGCCGCCCCAAGACCGTCGCCAGCGATCGTGGGCCGATCGTCGTATAGCCGGCCAGGCCCTTCTCGCCCGTCATGCCGTCGACAGCCGTGGCGCGCTTGATGATCCCGTCGAGCAGCTTGTGGATCTCCGCGCGGTTGTTCGGCCAGTCGAGCACAGCCTTGATGACTAGCAGGGCCACGTCGGTCCGCGGGTAGTTCGATGCGATCTTGCCGGCGTTGCGGATCGTGTCCCGAAGGATGCCGTCCTCGATGTTGCGCTGGATGTCCAGGAAACTGGCCTTGGGGTTGTCGAGCTTGTACTGCTTGGCCTTGCGCGACAGGAACGCGACCAGCGCCTTGTCCTCGCGCAAGGCCTCGAAGACCTGATCGTACGCGATGACGATCTGGCGGACCTCCTCGCAGGCGTCGTGCCAGGTGGAGACGTACCCGCGATCGCCCCGCCGCTCGTACACCCACCCCTGCTTCTTGAAGTCGTGCATCGGATACAGATCGGCCACGCGGTCGAGCAGGATGCCCGCGCGGCGCGCGTAGGTCGTGTCCCCGGTGACGACGTACGCCTCGGCCAGCTTACAAATCCCACCGACGATGGCCTGTTTCCATTGCCCATAGATCAGGTACGCGCCAATGAAGCGCCACCGCTTCTTGCCTTCTACATACCCGTTCCCGTCGTCGACGCCGAACGTGTGCAGCGGGTCGGTCGGGTCGGGGTGTTCCAGGTTGACCAGCAGCGACCGATCGGCTCGCTTCGGGTCGAACACGCCGTGTTCATCGAGCCCGGACTGGTAGAACTTTCGGAAATCGTTCTTCGGGAAGATCTGCTTGCAGTGCGGGCACCGCGTCTTGAAGGGCCGCTTGAGCGCGTCCATCTCCCAGTTGTACATCGGCACGCCCTTCTTGCACGCGGGGCAGTGGCCGTTCGACCAGACCATCCACGACCGCTCGATCGTGTGGCCAAACATCAGGTCCCACAGCTCATCGTCCGTGAGTTTCGTCCACGGTGCGGCGTCCTTGACGAGGCGGTCGCGCACCTCGGCCGCCCAGGGGTACTTGGCGGCATTGGCCCGCGCGTTAGCGACCAATTTGGCGGGAAACAGCGCGCTGGCCCGCTTGGTCGGCGGCTTCGCTGCGTCTGGCGACGCGGCCAACACCGATGCGGAGCAGAACAGGACGACCAGCAACAGTGTGCATGCCGTGTGCATAGTACGGATCTCCGATAGGACCAGCCGTAGCTGTACAGACCACGCGCAAGAGTATCCAGGACCGCACCGGGCCCATCAAGCGTCTCGATAGAGTCAGAACGTCAGCGTAATCGACGGCTTCTCGCGCGAGGCGGTTGACCTCAGGCCGGTCACGGTTTTGATCCTGCCGGTGTCGGGATCGCCCGCCCTGACGGTATACGATCCGGCCTTGAAGACCTTGGGCTGGTACGACGTGCCTCGGATGCGCAGCGTGTAGACGATCTCGCCGTCGGACTCGTCGATGACCTGGATGACGGGGTGGGTCATGCCGCGGACGGTGACGGTGGGTAGATACCCAGCCGCCTTTCGGGCGTAGTTGTCCTGCATATCGATGGTCATGGGCCAGCCCTCGAACTGGTCGTCGGCCGACGGGTTGGACGGATCGACCAGCAGCCGCCAGCACTCCATGGTGATCTTGCCGGTCTTCTTGTTGAGTCGGACCAGGCCGTAACCCGATGACTTGTCGTGCAGCATCGCCAGGGGCGGCTTGCGGAGCTTCTCCTTCGGGTTGGCGACGGCGTGAACGGTGACGTGATTGCCAAAACCGTCGAGGAACTGGCCGGTGTATTCGGGCGCTCCGGGCTTGCGGTTCTTGCCGGGCACGAGGGGCAGCCACGCCCGCGGGTATCCCGCGGCGGTCGACGGGACGCAGAACGAGAACCCCGCGTCCTCGAACGTGTCGATGCCGTGATGGACGATCGACGGGAGGTGCTGATCGCCGCCGAGGTGGAAGGCAAACCCGCGACGGAGCTCGTGCAGGGCCTTGTTCCGACCGGTCTGGGGCCAGCCGTTGGAGTCATAGTCGGCGACGAGCCGCCTCTTCTCCGCACCGTGCAGACTGGCGACGTTGGCGAACAGGGTCTGGGAGACGGCGATCTTCATGTCCGCGCCTCGCCAGTCGGCGGCCCAATTTCTGAGGAACTTGAGTTGGCGATCTCCCAGGAGCGTCGCGCCCGGCACGTCGGCGGTCTTCGGGTCGAAGCTCGCGTCGGTCACGTGATCGGCCCTGCCGCCGGTCGGGGGGCACAGGCCCTTGGGACCCGACTTGAATTTGCGGTCCTCGATGATGGCGAAGCTGATCCGGGCGTAATTCATCTCGGCGAAGTACACGCCGATGCCTTGCTCGACGGGCGCGGGATCGTACGGATCGGGCAGGTGGCTGGCCTGCGTTCGCTGAACCATGTTGACCCATTCGGCGGGCATGACGTACCCGCCGCGGTCATGCTCTTTTCGGGAGATCTTTCGCCCGCCGGCGCCCCAGATGTTTCCCTGATAGACGTCGTGGTCGTCGGGCAGGCAGATCGTCAGCCGGTCGCGCATCAGATCGCCGAACGACCAGCCGAGAAGATACCACTTGCGCAGGTAGTCCAAACAGGCCGTCTCCACGGGATGCTGCTGGATACCGTACCCGGCCACGTCCTCGTAGATCTGATCGCCGGTGAACACCATCACGTCGGGATTGTGGTATCGCACGTTGCGAACGGTGTTCGTGTTCGGGAAGCCCGTGTCCTTGTTGCCGGTGAAGCCGGCGACGACGAGGGTGTCTTTGTGGGTCGGCTCGCGGCGGACGGTCCCGGTCCAGAAGTAGTCTTGCCGTTTGCCGTCGGCGCCGACGAGCGCGTAGGCCAGCCGGTAGGGCACATCGCGCGTCGCGTCCCAGTTTTCGATCCGGAAGGTGGCCGTTCGGGCGAGTTTGTGGATCGGCTGCTCGCCGATGGTCTTCCACCGGCCGTTCGCTTGGCGGACCTCGAGACGGACGGTCTGGGTGTCCTTCTTGCCGATGGGCGGCATCTGCGCCGTCATCTTCATGACACCCCGGCTGAGCGTGTGCTGGGCGAACAGGATGGGTCCGAACGTCCGGTTGCCATGGTGCTCGACCTTGCTGCCGGAGATCGTCCAATCGCTGAACCAGAATCGCACGTGGCCGAATCGGGCGGTGGTCGGTCGCCTTCGTCGTTTCGCACCGCCGTCGGAGGGGCGCTCCGCCGCACAGACGAGGGCGAGGTTTCCGACGAGCTTCTTGGCCGGTAGCTGCTCCCTGCGGACGGTGCCGAGCTGCTCGCCGGTTCGAGGATCGTGGGCCGCGAGCGTGATCGTGTACTGTCCACCGACGGGTGCGGCCGCCAACCGAAGCTCGAGGTCCTTCAGGCCCACCGGGCCGGCGGACGTCGGGTGGAGCTTGGCCCTTCCGGGTTCGCCGACGAAAAGGACGCCCGCCGTCGTGACGCCCGCGTGCAGGCCCACGCCCTTCAGGGCACTGTCGCGGTACTCGTTGAGCTGCCCTTTTGCGCCGATCCGAAACCCGACCCATCCGGGACCCAAGCGGGATGCCCCCTTGTCCAGGCGCCCGAGCCGAACGCTCATGCGAAGGTCGCCCGCCCCATCGCCCAACGGGTGCGTCAGCAGGTGCACGTTGCGATTGCCACCACTGACGACGCATTCGAGTCTGCCGCTGGAGATCCGCCAGTCCTGGAGGGGATTGGCCCAGTACGCCGGCCCGACCCAGACGCGTTCGATGTCCTTCGGCCAGGCGCTACGAAAGTCCGCGCCGGCCGCGGCGGCGCACCAGACGACCAGGGGCAGGACACACCAAGCGCCCAACAAGCGGATTCCGACGCGTACCTGGCACATCGATCTACCTCCTTGCCGGCGGACCGGCCGGATCTTGGTAGGGGCATCTTGCCGATGCCCGCGTGCATTCGAGGCATGATACCGTCACGGGGCCCGCGGATCATCCGGGCGACGGCCGCGCAAGGAAGGACCCGCACGGTTCGGGAGAGACCGGTGCGGGTCTTATGGAAGCCGTTGGCTTGATCGGGGATTAGTAGCGCCAGACGCTCGGGGTCACCATGGTCACGCCATTCCGGCCGGTGCTGCAGCCGCCGCCAGCCATCACCATGCCCGGAATCACACCCAACGCCAACGCCAGAATCTTCGCCGCGAGATGTCGCTTTACCTTACGCATGACTCTCTCCTTTGGGTTTCATGCACCTCTGAACTTGTCTCACCCGCTCTTTCAAGCGGCCCTTAACAACTGGAGAGACTTCGCTCGCCAGGGCGATTTCTTTCATGGTATTTCAGGGGAATCCCAGATCTTCCTGCCAACGGTGTGCGTGTTCGGTCGCTCTAATTCAGCCCCGCCGGCTCGGACGGGGCGTCTCCTGCATGCCCTGATCCGGCCGGTTGCGACGCCCAAGGAAGAACCCGCACCGTTCGGGAGAGACCGGTGCGGGTCTTGGGGGAGCTGTTGGCTTGATCGGGGATTAGTAGCGCCAGACGCTCGGGGTCACCATGGTCACGCCATTCCGGCCGGTGCTGCAGCCGCCGCCAGCCATCACCATGCCCGGAATCACACCCAACGCCAACGCCAGAATCTTCGCCGCGAGATGTCGCTTTACCTTACGCATGACTCTCTCCTTTGGGTTTCATGCACCTCTGAACTTGTCTCACCCGCTCTTTCAAGCGGCCCTTAACAACTGGAGAGATTTCGCTCGCCGGGGCGATTTCTTTCAGGCGATCCCCAAAAAAAGGAGATCCCCCTGGAAAGGGGGATCTCCCGGGCCTGGGTGCATGAAATCCGCCGGCCGTTTTCGACCAACTCATCGGCTACCAGGTCACCGTCGCCTGGATCGTCACGGGCTCGCAGGGCCCGCAAATGTGGATCGTATGGTGGGGAACGTCCTCACAACCCGTCACATCAACCGTGACGACGGACGCGAACATCACGCCGCCGGTGACCGCCAGACCCAGCACTGCCTTTCGAATCCGCTCGAACATGTCGTTTCTCCTTTGGATTGAAGCCCATCCCTTCTTGAAACCGTCGAACCCCCTCCGCGGACGGTTCCGGACGTCTGGACAGACTTCGCGGGCCGGAGCGGGTTCTTTCAGGCAATGCGAGAAAAAAGGGAGGGCCTCGCCGCGAGGTCACCGTGTCCCGTCGCTGGCACACAGGACGCGGACGGTCAACGTCCCCCTTGCGCACGCTGACCCGGCGCAAATAGGGACCCGCACCGCCGGGGTACGACGGCGCGGGTCCCACGCGCCTGGTGAGACACACCAGCCGTTACAACATAGGGACTGACCTGCATACCTGAAGGCATTTCGCCTGCGGGACCGGTTTCTTT
>CAYOGX010000019.1:0-15013 GCA_964403235.1 uncultured Planctomycetales bacterium
TCGTCGCCGAGCTTCGCCTCGACATGTCGGAGCATTTGTGGCGCGGCGAGAAACAGTGCAGGGGCAAGGTCTCCGTGTACCGGGGACCGTTACTGCTCGCATACGACCGTCGCTTCAACGACATGGATCCCGATGACGTCCCGGCGCTGGACGCGGCGGCCCTCGACGGGAGACTCGTGAAGTGGAACGGCCCGATGCCGCCCATGGTCTTAGTCAAGTACGTGACCGGCAACGGCGCGACCCTGCGGCTGTGCGACTTCGGCAGCGCAGGCGACGGCGGCTCGCCCTATCGCTCGTGGTTGCGAATCGCCAACGCCGGCAAGGCGAGGTTCGGGCACTCGAACCCGTTGCGGAGCACGCGCGCAAAGCAGAGCACGCGCGCAAAGCAGAGCACGCACGCAAAGCGGAGCACGCGCGCGAAATCGAGGAATTCCTGATACGCCGATATTCTCTCAGCGAACGGACATTTCAGAACAACGCAAGTGGAGAACATCACAATGCGGGTCCGAATGTTTCTCGCGGCGACCGTGTGGCTCGCCGTTTCAGCAGGTGCAGCGAGCGAGACCGCGTTGCTCGACAGGCCGAACGGCCTCGCCGTCGACGCCGGCGGCTATCTCCTCATCTCGTGCACCGGCACCAATTCCATCGTCAAGATGTCGCGCTCGGGCGAAAAGCTCCTCGAGTTCGGCGCGGACAAGCTGACCAACCCCGGCGGCCTATGCGTCGACGGGAAAGGACGCATCTTCGCGGCCAACACCGGAAAGAACGAGGTCGCCGTGTTCGACGCGAAGGGGACATTTCTTTCTGCGCTCGCTGAATTGTCCGGGCCGCGAGACGTGGCGACGGCCGAGGGGCTGCTCTACGTCGCGGATACGGGCAACTCGCGCGTTGCCGTGTTTGACGCAGGGACCGGGAAGCTCGCGTTCGCTATTGACAAAGTCAGCACCGGCGGCGAGCCCGTCGCGCTCAAGAACCCGGCGGGCGTGGCCGTCCGCGGCGACTCGCTGGCCATCTCCGACACCGGCAACGGCCGTGTGCTCCTCATGGCGCGCCCGACGAAGCCGCTCGAGGCGTACACGGCGACGGCGATCGCTCCCGTCGGGATGCAACCGCAGGCGCTGGCGATCGGCAAGGACTACCGCGTCTACGTCGTGGACCGCAATATCGTCCAGGGCTACACGCGCGACGGCAAGAACGTCGGCGAGTACCGAGCGAGGAACAGCCAGTGGTTCCAGCCGGGCAGCGTGACCGCGACCGCGAAGGGCAGCGTGCTCGTCGCCGACGGGAGCACGGGTCGCGTGTTCGTCACGAACGCCGCCCTCGACGACGTCGTGCCGGAACTGAAGCTCGACAAGGCGGACCCGACCACGGCCGTCATCGAGTGGACGTCTCCCCTGGCCCGGCCCACGATCGTCAAGTACGGCGCGACCGAAGACTGCGACCGCGAGTTCAAGGACCCCACGCCGACAACGAAGCACCGCGTGGTGCTCAAGGGCCTCGCGCCCGCGACGCGCTACTACTACCACATCTACGCCCCCGTCGAGATCGTGCCCCTGACGACGAGGCACCGGACGGACCTGCCGCTCGA
The DNA here is from genome assembly GCA_964403235.1 of uncultured Planctomycetales bacterium. Lineage (GTDB taxonomy): Bacteria > Planctomycetota > Phycisphaerae > UBA1845 > JAFGLZ01 > JAFGLZ01. The sequence continues at coordinate 1,589 of CAYOGX010000019.1, forward strand.
GATCCAGCGCCAGAGCTGGAAGATCCTGGCGCAGGGCTACTCGCCCGAGTACGCGTTCGCCACGCTGCCCGAGGCCGGAAAAACGGACTGGGCCTCGGCCCCGAGCATCGTGCTGGTCTATCGCCGGGTAACCTTCCCCGCGGGCGCCGACGGCAACAAGCCGCCCGACCGCGTGCTCGACGACAACGACATGGCCGTGCTCCGCAACGAGCTCGAGACCTACCGCACGTGGGCGTGGCGGCATTCGTCGTGCAAGATGAACTTCGACTTTACGTACGTCGTTGTGGACGAGCCGCGCGAACACGCGCAACTCGGCGGCATCAGCAAGGTGGTCTTCGACGACATCCTCACGGGCCTGACGGCCCAGGGCAAGGACCTGCGCGATTTCTGGTACGCCAACGTCATCGGCACCCACGGCTGGTACGCCCTCTACCTCGCGGGCACCGTCGCTGGAACGGACTATGAGCTCGGCTCCTGCTACACGGGCTTCGGCCACGGTCAGGCGCCCGGCTGGTGGTGGTTCCCCACGCACGAGCACGGCCACCTGGTGCACTCGTGGCTCATGTGCAGCGGGGTCGGCACGTTTGCGTTCCCCGACGCGCCGTGGACGCTGCCGGGGCAATTCGGCGAGAACTTCAGCTTCCTCGCCTACAACTATCGCTACCAGCCCGTGCGGGCCTGGCTCACTCTCAAGAAGTCCGTCATCTGCCAGAGCGCCGACGCCAACGGCAACGGCGTCCCGGACGACGACCCCCGCGTCCCGCTCGACGAGAAACGCTTCGGATGGACGCCGAAGATGGGCGGCGACTGCTTCAAGCGCCTGATGGCCGGGGGCCGGACGCCGGGCTACCCCCGCGGCACGGACACGGACTTCGAGGGAAAGGTGCACACGCTCAACGAGGGCGAGCTCTACTGGATCGACCGCCAGATACCGAAGGCCACAATCACGCTCGACGGCAAGCTCGCGCCCGGCGAATGGAAAGAGTTCTACTCGCTGCCGAACGTCGCCACGCCGGAGCCGCTACGCGGGCTCAAAGCGAAGCTGTACGTGGCGTGGGACGAGAAGAACTACTATTTCGCCGTCGTGAGCGACAAACAGGTGCTCGCCGGCTTCGACCTCGACGCCGCCAACGACGGGTGGTTTCACGGCCGGGACAACCTGCGCTTCTCCGTGCGCCCGCCGATGGACGGGCGGCAATTGGAGGCGGCCGGCTCGATCTGGGACTTCCTCAATGACGCCATCCAGCCGACGGGCCTCTGGTACCGCGAGGCGTACAAGCCGGGCGACATCGTCGCCGCCACCGGCGAGCACGACGGGTGGTTCGTCGTCGAGTGCGCCGTGCCGGCGCGGCCGGACGTCCGGATCGCCCCAGGCCCGGGTGCGCAGTTCGGCCTCCGCGCGTACCTGTGGACCGACACGAAAGAGGACGCCATTCCGCAGACGAACTTTTTCGACGGCGAGGACTTTGTCTACGACCTGACCTGCGCCCCGCCCCGGTGACGCCGATGGCTCGAGCTAGAACTGCCTGAGGAACTCGACGGCGGCGGCCACGTCGGAAACGGGGTCGTCGCCGACCTCGCGCTCGATGGTCAGAAAGCCCTTGAAGCCCGCGGCATCCAGCGCATCGAGATACTTCGGGAAGTCGACCCCGCCCTCGCCGAGAGGCACCTCCTTGCCGGTGCCGTCGTCGAGCCGGACGCCGTCCTTCGCGTGCGTGTGCACGACGTAATCGGCGAGGATCTCCACGCCCCCGAGGTGGTCGAAGCCGTTCATGACGAGGTTGGCGGGGTCGTAATTCACCTTCATGCCCGGGCTGCCGACCCGCTCGAGGAAACGCCGCAGCACCTCGGGCGCCTCGCCGCCGGTCTCGCTCGCGAACGACACACCGCGGCCGACGGCATAGTCGGCGATCTCGCGCACGGCGGGCACGCCGACGCGCCACTTCCTGTCGTGCTCGTTCTCGGGCAGGGTGCCCACGTGCGTCGTAATGATCCGTGTGCCGAGGTCAACGGCGAGGTCCACGAACTCCTTGCACTTGGGCACGACCCACGTGTTCGCCTCGGCATCGAGCAGCCCCTTGCCGAGGTCGCCGCACAAGGCGCTGATGACGAGCCCCTCGTCGCGCACGAAGTCGGCGAACTCGAGCCGCTTCTCCGTGCTCATGGCCCCGGGCTCCATATCGCCGGACGTGCAGTAGATCTGGAAGCCGTCAGCGCCGAGCTCGGCCGCCTTCCGGATGCCCGCTCGGGTGCCGAGCCGGAACGATTCGATCATCACACCGATTTTCCACGCACACATGCCTTGCTGACTCCTCTCCGGATGCTCTTCGCGAAAACGGTCTCCACTGTTTCTATCGTGAAGCCACGATGACCGCAAGCACGAATGCGCGCTGGTTTCTTGATCCCGTCGTCAGGCACCCGAGAGGCCCCGCGCATCCCGCGTGCCGGATCGCTGGCAATCACAGCACAGATCGAAGGCCGGTTCCAAGGCAGCAGACCCGGGCATGGGGGCCGAAGGTTGCGAACGGGGCCGTTCTTCGGGCCCTTGCGTGGCCGAGAGACCGCCATCCGATGTGATCCTGGCGGACGGACGATTGAGCCATGAAGAGTCGTGATTGGCCGCGCAGGTTCAGGTACCGTTTCTGACCTCCATCCTTTTTTGCCTTGACAGAGTATGCTTGCGTATGATAATAGACCATACTGACAATAAGGGGGATCTTTCACAGGAACACCACTCTTCCACGCCTAATCTCCTCAAGCGCAGCGGCTTGTAACGGGCGCACGGGATCAGCCGTGTCGCCCGGCGAGGCTGCACATCGAACGTTTGGGGAATGGTTCTATGGAAGGGCTTTCATTCGCGCGCTAGGACACGGTCGCCGGCAAGCGTCCCCAAAGCTATCAACGTCGCTGGGGACGGCGAAACAATAAGTCACGCGCATGCGCCAAGATGCGCGACTGCACGATGATAGGGAGACAAGGCTACAGATAGCAGACAAGCAGAAGGGGGGATAGAGCATGAGGAAACTCAGTGTCATTCTGGCAGGTGTGACCGTCGTTGTATGGTCAGCCGCGGCGTGGCCCCAGGTGGGCACATGGACATCGCTCACCAACATAACTGCCCACAGTGGCTTGGTAAGCGACGGCACGGACCTGTACCGCGTTGAGACGAGCGGGGCAAACGGGAACATATACAGGTACGATGGCCCTGTTCTTGACACGTGGACACAACTGACGAGCGCCGCCTTTCCTATCTTCGACATGGGCTCTCCAGGTGAAGGTGACCGCGCGTGCGCCCTCGGCGGTAAGATCATCACCAAGAGGGGCGAGAGCGGGACCACTCTCAACATCTACGATATCACGACCGACAGTTGGTCTCAGACGACTGCGGCGCTTGTTGACCCTGTCAACAACTATCTAGGCTGGGCGCAGGGGATTGCCTACACGCACGCCGGGTCGGCTGGTCAGGTGTGGGTAACGTGGACGGAGCTGGACGCCGCCAGCAATGTCGCCGTCGCCTACGCGTGCGCGGTCTATGACGTGGGCACCGGAACGTGGGGCGCGTCCTACGATTTCCAGGCAGCCACGGGTGCACCGCCCAAATGGACGCGTATGGCCGCTGTTGCGGTCGGCGACTACGTGTTGGCCCAGACCGACAACACCAACTACATGGGCCAAGCGGAAGCTGGAAGGGTTGGTGTGGACGTGTACGACCTGAGCACGCAGCCGGCCGACTTCAGCGGTGTCTGGACGTATCAGTACCATGACCTGAGCTCGGGCAAGATGACAAACAACGTCGGGTCGTGCTTCGGCACAGAGGCTATGGCCGTGGATTCGGGGACAGGGCTGGTCTACATCACGGCTGTGGACATCTCACCCATGAGGTTTGTCAGCTACGACCCAGCGACGAACACGTGGACGGAACTGGCCGACGGCGCCGGCGGTGGTGGGTACCGCACACACGACAACGGTGATCTCGCCGGAGGATGGATCTACTCCCGCCAAGGTTCCTCTTTCGAGGGCTACCAGGTCGTTCCCGAGCCGGGAGTGATAGCGCTTGCGGGCCTCGGCATACTGGGTCTGCTGGCACGGCGCCGCAAGTAGTGGGCGCTGAGTCGTTCGATGCGAACTGGCCGTCCGAACCGTGCCCAGGGGCGGGACGGTTCCTGGTGACACCGGACGCATCCTTCCGTATGCGCGCGGCATGCGCGCGCGGAGAGGCAGACTCGAGTGGTTTGACGCAAAGGGACGTTGAGTAAGAAAGAAGGGAGAGAGGATGATGAAAGATCTGACTGTGATCTTGGCAGCTATGATCGTCGCGCTGTCGCTCCACGCCGGGGCCCAGCCGGAAACCTGGACTCAATTCACGAACATCAACGGGACGTCCGCGTTGCTCAGTGACGGGACCAACCTCTACCAGATCTACAACGGCGGTGCCGGCGGGGTCGGTGAGATCTGGCAGTATGATGGCCCGGCGGCGGACGCGTGGACGCTCATAGCCACCGCCGGCAGAAGCTTGATGCAGTACTGGTCTCCGGGCGAGGGCGACCGTGCGTGCTACATGAGCGGCAAGCTCTTCACTCGTGAAGCGAACGACGGTGTGCTGAACATCTACGACATCTCTACCGGCACGTTCACTCACACGCCTCCGCCCCTTGTGGATCCCGTCAATGGCGCGCTGGCGTGGACGCAGGGGTGGGTGTACATGCCCAACCAGGGCTCAGCAGGCCAGATTCTGGTCACTTGGACCGAGAAGGATAAGACCACGGGTACGAACACGGTCAACTACGCCGCTTGCCTCTACGACGTAGGCACGGGCTCCTGGGGTACATCCTATGATTTCGAGGCGGCCACGGGCCAAATCCCCAAGTGGACGCGTATGGCCACGATTGCGGTGGGTGACTACGTCCTGGCCCAGACTGATAACACCAACTACATGGGGCAAACGGACGGCGGCAAGGTCGGCGTGGACGTGTACGATCTCAGCACGCAGCCGGCCGACTTCAGCGGCACGTGGACGTATCAGTCCCATGATCTCACTGCTGGCCAGATGACCAACAACACCGGGTCGTGCTTCGGCACCGAGGCCATGGCCGTGGATCCGGGGACAGGGCTGGTCTATGTCACGGCTGTGGACATCGAGCCCATGAGGTTTGTCAGCTACAACCCGGCGACGAACACCTGGACGGAACTGGCCGACGGCGCCGGCGGTGGCGGGTACCGCACACACGACAACAGCGACGAGGCGAGCGGATGGATCTACTCCCGCCAAGGGCCAGCCTTCGAGGGCTACGAGTTGCCCACCGGCGGCCTGCCCGGCGACGTGGACGGCAACGGCGTCGTGGACGGCCTGGACCTGACCGCCGTGCTCACGGCCTGGGAGACCACGCCAGTCGACCCGCTCTGGAACCCGGACGCCGACCTGGACGGCAACGACGTCATTGACGGCCTGGATCTGACCGAGGTGATCTCCAATTGGACCGTGGCTGCAGCAGCCCCGGCTGCGGCGGCGGCGGATACGGACGCGAAGCCCGAGCGCGGCAAGGGCAATGTGAAGGCGAAGAAGAAATAGCAACCGCACGGCGTGACAGAGCCGTCGGCAAATGGACCTTCCTGGCGCGGTTTTCGCTTGACAAGACCGGCTGTAGGCGCATATAATACGGCGATCTTGGGGGATTCTCTATCGGATTTCGCATCAGGTTCAGGTTAGAGAAACAGCGGCGGGCTTTCTGTGGCCGGTGTGGAAGGGGTTTCACCGGCAGCGGGGAGTGCGTCTTGTAAGCCTGGCATCTACAGCCACTTAATAAGGGGGATTCACGATGAGAAACACACACAAATGGCTGCTGAGCTGCATGGTCGCCATCATGCTCTCGGCGGCACCTGCTCTCGCGCCGGCGCAGGGGTTCGTCGACGGCTTCGAGACGTACGCGCCCGGAGTTCTGCCGGCCCCGTGGGCGGACTGGATGACCGGCGTCCCGCCGGCGGCAGGGAACATAGTCGTCAATGACGGTACCGGTCATTTGGGCTCCCCCCAGTACATAACACTGGGTGGTGAGCCGGTGAGGTGGTTCGCCAACCCGCTGGACGTCAAGGACAGGATCGTGGAGCTGACCTACTGGGTGCGGTCCGCGTCTTGGGCAAACATGGACATGTTTGCCGGTTCGATGGGCGTGCCCGGCGTGGCGATGCCGGCAAAGCAGTACGGCACCAACATCGGTCAGATCCAAATCAATGCGCCTGCGGGCACGGTGACCTACGCGGGCAACGTGAACGCCGGCAACTTCATCGGCGACGGGGTCACGTGGAACGAGATCAAGGTTCGCATTATCGCGCGCACGCCGAGTGCCATGAGCGGCCAGGGCGAGCTGTTCGTCAACGGTGTCTCGACGGGTTTCGTGAACGTCTGGTCCCTTGACGCCAACGACGGCTTCAACGGCCTGGACTTCTACGGCAACGATTGGAGCAATGGCTACGCCGTTGACGACATGAGCGTTCTGCAAGCCGGCATGGCGGCGCCGCTGCCATGGCTCGGCGGGACGCCCAAGACCTGGTATCCCGGCGAGAAGGGCCTGCGAGGCGGCATCGGTTGGGACGGCGGCCAGTACATCTACGCTCTCGGCGGCTCGAACAGCGGCGAGCTGTACCGCTACGACATCGCGACCAACACGTGGACCCAAATGGCCAGCAAGCCGATCAATCCGGACGCGAAGGAGTCGCACGGCGTGGCCATTACCGACAACGGCAAGATCTGCGTCTCGGCCGGGCACGGGTTCCCGAACGACCAGTACATGTACGAGTACGACATCGCCACGGACACGTGGGCGGCCCCGGTCACGGGCTCTCCCGACGAGGGCCCGCAGATCGAGGCGGTCGGCAACATCGTCTTCGCGGGGCAGGTCCCCAGCCAGGGCGGCACGACCCAGTACGACGCCACCACGAGCACATTCCTCACAGGACAGGGCAGTCCCAACAACGCGCCGACCGGCTGGCCGTGGGGTTCTGACCTGGCGGACGGTGGTGGGCAGTACCTGTACCTGCTGACGAAGGACACGAACAACGGCAACACGACACTGTGCCGTTGGGACGTCACGCAGCCTGCCGCGACGGGTGTCTGGGACCCGATGGACACGCTCGCGGACCTGGCGGTGGCCTTCCCGGGCGTGGGCCAAAGCGCGCTGACCTACGTACCTGTCGATGGCACCCTGTGGGCCATCCACCAGGAATGGGGCACCGCAGGCCTGTACAAGATCCAGGTCCAGGGCGACAAGATCTACGCAACCCTCGACGGCAGCAGCGACCTGTACATGTATGACGTTGCCACGGACACGTGGACGACGCTGGCCGGTGCTCTGCCGTTTACGTTCGGCGGCGGCGACGACATTGCGGGCGTAGGCATCATCCCGGAACCGGGGACGATGCTGCTCGTGGGGCTCGGCTTGCTGGGCCTGCTCATCCGCCGCAAGCGGTAGAGAGAACAGTACAAGGCTCAGACAGTCAAATCTGCTCAATAAGCAGGCGGGCTGGAGACCGCTCCGGCCCGCCTGCATCCTTATCCGCTCGAAAACAAGCACCTGCGTACCCTGCATGCGCTTGAAACCACCGCGCGCGTGTGCTAGTGTGCACGACCACACCCGTCGGGAGGACATCGCCCATGGCCCTGGAGCGGAGACCATCCGCGAGCGCGGAGCAGAAATCACCCGAGACGCTCAGGAGGAGATCGTCCCCCGGCAGCCGCCGCAAGCGCCGTCTTCGCAAGAAGACGGGCACCAGGCTGACGTTCGTCATCGTCGGCATTCTGCTGTTCATCGCCGTGGTGTACTTCGAGTTCATCCGCTCCACACCCGGCCCGAGCAAGAACGTGACGACCGGTCTCATCCTCGGCCCGGTCGAAAGTGGCAAGTACGCCGACGATATCACCCAGGGGCGCAGCAAGCGCGGCTTCATCAAGGTCAAGGTTCAAGTCGAATTCATGAACGGCGAGATCCAGAAGATCGAGATCCGCTCGCACCGCCGCCTCTTCTGGTGGCCCAAGGCGAAGGGCGTGCCACAGAAAATCGCCGAGCAGATTGTCGCGAAGCAGGACACGGAACACGTCAAGGCGATCTCCGGCGCCACGATCAGCAGCAACGCGACGAAGCTCGCCGTGCAGGACGCGCTCACCAACAACCAGAAAAAGAACAAGTGGGATCCGTACGACCGGACGGGTGAAGGGGGACGCTGGGACGACAAGTACTGAGCCGGTTTCCATCCACCGCGTCGTGAATCTCCACGCTCCGTCTTCCTTGGCTGAACCATGAAAGTCGCCCTGACCATAGCAGGCTCCGACAGCGGCGGGGGTGCCGGCATCCAGGCGGACCTCAAGACCTTCGCCGCGCACGGCGTGTTCGGCACCTCGGCGATCACGGCGGTGACGGTGCAGAACACGCGAGGCGTCACCGGCGTCGAGGCGATCTCACCAGAAACAGTCGCAGCACAGATCCGCGCCGTGTTCGACGACTTCCCCGTCGCAGCGGCGAAGACCGGCATGCTGTTCACGGCGCCCATCATCGAGACCGTCGTCGAGACACTGCGGCAGCTCGAGTTCCCGATGCTCGTGGTGGATCCCGTGATGGTCGCCTCCAGCGACGACCGGCTGCTCAAACCCGAAGCCGAGGACGCGCTCGTCGGCAAGGCCCTGCCGGCCGCGTACGTGGTGACGCCGAATCTGGCCGAGGCGGCGGCTATCACGGGCCGGAAGGTGGAATCGCTCGCCGACATGCGGGACGCGGCGAAGCTCATCTTCGACCAACACGGCGCCCGCGCACTCGTCAAGGGCGGCCACCGAACCGAGCGCGCGACCGATATCCTCTACGACGGCAAAACGTGGCACGAGTTCACCACGGAGCGTCTCGATGCGAGGAACACCCACGGCACGGGCTGCACGCTGTCGGCGGCGATCGCGGCGAACCTCGCGCTGGGCAAGGCGCTCGTCGAGGCCGTGCGGTTAGCAAAGGACTACGTCACGCGCTGCATCCGCCACGCGCCGGGCCTGGGCCACGGCACAGGCCCGATGAACCACTTTCCCCCCGCCGAATAGCCCGCGTCAGCGCTGGGCCTGCGGGGCGGCGTAGACGCGGATCTCGTGCATCGAGGCCCAGCTCTCGTCGGCGTCCGAGGTGATCCGGATGTAGCGCCCCTGCGTCGGCGCGTTGGCGTAGGTGACCCACTTGACGTTCGGCTGCTCCGGGTCCACGTCCTTGAAACACCACATGGCGTAGGCGAACGCCGTGGCCTGGGGCGTGGCGAACGTCTTGCTCTGCTTGAACTCCGGATCGTCCGAGACGTCTATCCGGAAGTGGTTGTAGAAGCTGCCGTGGGCCGCGGACTTCACCATCCGGACGGCGGAGATCGCCACCGACTTGCCGAGGTCGAGCTGGACGTAGTCGCCTCGCTTCGTACGCCCGCCCTGCCACTCGGTCTTCACGTCGCCGTCCACGGCCCGTGCGGCGGTGTCCTCGCCGGTGGTTGCGGTAATCGTGCAGTTCCGGGCGATGTTCGTCGTCCAATCCACGCGCGCGGCCGGGACAATCTCCGTCGGGAAGTTGTACACGTACTTGTCCCGCGCCCCCTTCCAGTAACCCCGGTTAAGCCAGACCAGCTTGATGAAGCCGTAGTACTTCTGGTTGTAGGCCTGCACGCGCAGCAGCAGGTTGGTGTTGGAGCCGACGACGTTGATCCGCCCGAAGGGGTTCTTCTTGAGCAGCGTGTGGCCCGTGGCCGTGGTGACGTCAGTGGCCTCGAGCGAGTCCTGCATCGGCAACAGCAGATAGCCGAGTGTGTCCGTGCGAAGGTTCTCGGCCACCACATTCTCGTCGGTGATCGCGTTGGCGGTGGCCTGCCAGATCTTCACGGACGCGCCGCGGATCGGCCGGCCCCCCGCATCGAAAATGCGCACGTAGATGCGGCGCGGCAGGTCGTACTGCCACTCGCCGAAGAAGCCGCCGCGATACGGCAGGTTCGTGTTGAAGCCCGCGACGCTGTGCAGCGAGTAGAGGCCGGTGCTGACCCGGTAGCGAGGGTTAGGCCGGGTGTCGCCGCCGCCCATCAAGCCGCCGAACGGGTACATCTCGCCGCGGGTGATGTAGGTGTCGCCGCCGTCCTTGACCTTGCACTTGCCGTTGGGCGTCGAGGGCTCCGACGGCTCCATGTTCGACCAGTACACGTCGAAGGCCGCCAGACATTGGTGCGAGCACTCGTGCAGCAGCGAGCCCTCGAGCAGCACGGCCCGGGTGAAGAAGAAGCGCTTCACGTTCTTGACCTGGTCGGCGTAGTTGTCGGCCTTGGTGTCCCACGGCCAGCACGACCCCCACTCGCCGTCGAACCGGCAGTCGGCCTGGCCCGTGCCCGCGGGCGACGCGATGGTGGGCTTGGGCGTGTGCTTGCCCCACGGATCGAGCAAACGGTTGGGCACGACCTCGATGTCGTCGAGGCTCACCCGCTCAAGGCAGCCGTCCCGGGCGATCTCGTCGAAGCGGGACTTGTCGAGATAGGTCTCGTTCCAGAGCCACCAGTGCCACTGGAGGTAGTCTTCGAACGAATAGCTGCCCCAGGCGTTCGGCTGCGCGTTGAGGTAGTCGTAGCTTTCCTTGTCCACCCAGTACTTGAGCGTGCGCCCCTCGACGTATTTGCCCAGGTAATTGTTGTTCCGACACACGTCGGGCAGCCGCTCCTGCGGGTCGGCCCAGAAGGCGATGACCAGGTCGCGGTGGTCGCGGTGGTCGGCGTTCCACGCCCACTTGTACTCGATCGTGGCCTCCTCGCCCGGCTTGAGGCGGCCATGCCACATGCCCTGGTTGGCGATCCAGTCGTTGAGATACCATTCGTACGGGATCAGCCCGGCGAACTCCTCGGTGCCCTTGTTCTTGATGTGCGCGGTGAAGGTGACGACCTCACCGCGCCGCGGCCATTTGCGCGCGCGGCCGTACTTGGGGTTGTTCATGAAGCCCGAGATGTGGCCGCGGTATTTCTTGTACTCGTACTGTCCTTTGCCCTCGTCGAGGTAGCGCAGGTAGCGCGGCGTCCGTTCGATAAAGGTGACGTCGAGGTCAATGCCCCGCGGCCTCGCGCCCCGGGCCGGCTGCTTGGTCGTAATCGTGAGCGCCGGCCTGAGCGCGGCGGTGATCGCCTCGCCGCTGTAGAAGTGATACGGGCCCGCCGCGGCATCCGGCGTGGCCACCTCGATGAGCCAGCCGTAGTTCAGGTAGTGGCGTTCGTACCAGTATTGCAGGTCCTCGACGAGCGTGCCCCCCGCGAGCGTCACCGTGCGCGTCTCGGCGTCGTACGCCTTGGCGAGCTCCACCTCGAGGCTGGGCTCCGCCGCGCGGTCCACACCCGGCTTCTTGGCGCCCGGTTTCGCCCAGCCGAGGGCCATGCCGTAGGAGCTCGCGAGCTGAAAGACATACCGGGGGATCCTGATCCGGGCTGAGCGATGCGACTCCACGGTGCTCTGAGAATACGGACCGTGGAAGCGATTGACGTAATTGGCGGCCCAGGTGAGCTCCTTGCCCACCTCCCCTCCGTCGCGCCACGACCTGAGCACGCGGTAAACACGGAGCGTGCCCTCAGGCTTGAAGCGTCCCGGCACAACGTGCAGCACGAGCTTCGCGTCCACGATCCGGCTGTTGCGATAGATGGCACGGTTCAGCGACTTGAACGCGATGAGGATCGAGTCGGCGCTCCCGGCGCCGAGCTGAAGCGTCCGTGCGCCTCCGTAGCACAAGCGGGGCCGCTTCTCGACCAGCGTCGTGTCCTCGGCGCACATGTACACGTACGGCTCGCCGCCGTACTCAGTGCCCTGGTACGGGTTGATCGTGGTGTAGCGGGCAAGGGTCACCGTTCGTGTCCCGCCGGCCGCGGCGGCGCCGTCCTCGGCGGCGGCGTCCGCGGCGACGGCGGCCCAAGCGCTGCACACGAGCAGCGCGATGAGGCAAGGCAAGTATGGACGGGCCTGCATGGTTCTCTCCTGTGAAGGGGGTGTGAAACCTGCAGGCCGATTGTAGTCGCAAACGGCGCGAAACGGAAGCGACGGGATCAGGCGGTTGCGAAAGGCTGCGCCTCCACGAGCAGCTTCTCGAGCGCCTGGTTCGCCTTGAAGATCACGTTGCGGTTGCACTCGAAGCGCACGGCCGCCTTGAGCGGCTCGACCGCCCTGGGGTCTGCACTCTTGCCGAGCGCCTCGGCCGCGTACATCCGCACCCGGTAATCGCCGTCGGAAAGCGCGCGAATCAGCGGCTCGACCACCCTCGGCCCGCCTATCCCCGCCAGACTCAGCGTCGTCTGCAGACGCATCACCGCATCGTCATCGCTCAGCAGCTCCGAAAGCAGGCTGAAGCCCCGTTCGTCGCCGATCCTGGCCAGCTTTGAGGCCGCCTCGATCCGGGTGAGCCGCCTGGGGCTGGCCAGGTCGTCCTGAAGCGTGCGCTCCATCTCTTCCAGGCGCCGCTTGACCACGTCCCCCGCGCTTTGCTCATCGCTGAAGAGGGCGACGACCTTGTCCATCGCCGTGACGCGGAAGAGCTTGCGCACGTGGTTCGACGGATGAACCACGGCAATCTCGCCCCCGAGCGCCCGGACCCGGCTCTGCAGCGAGGCGAGCGTGGCAAGGAAGACGCTGGGGGCCGTTCGTAGCCCTTTCATACTGAGCAGGATGCAGCGCGCACCCCCGTTGATCAAGTTCATGCAGAGCTGCTCGAGGGAATCAAGGCTCTCGCGGTCGCCGGAGCTCAACGCACCGTCGAGTCCCACAACAGCGACGTTGTCTTTTTGCCTGGCTATGTGCATGGACGGAATCCACCTATTGACGTGCTAGATACAGCCGTTCAACGAGAAGAATCCCCTATGGCCCGGATATCGGCCGGTCGCCTGAAGAGCTTTAGTGAAAAAAAACGGGCCACGCCGCCGCGGCGAAGGCGCCGGGGCTGCTCAAGAATGGGACCCACTGGGAAACAACGGCTTACAGAAAAAGCGGTCGCATCTTCCGCTTGCGCGTCCCGATGCGACCGCCCGGAGGAGGAAGGAACGTTAGGCTAATTCTGATGCCGTATCGGCGGCGACAACGCCCTGGGGCGTCTCGCCGGCTCTCTGGTGTCACCGTGTCCTTCGGGACCCAGACAAGCGAAAACGGTGCCAGTTTGGCCTGCCAAGCGCCGGGTAGAGAGGGAAATCTCGCGGGGGTCGCCCACTCGCCGAGACAAGAAAACGAGGCGACGCACGCGTGCGTCGCCTCGACCAGTTCTGGCTATTGAAAAACGCCGATGACGTTGAGTCGCACGCGCTTGCTGCGAAGGCTGTCGCCCTGAAAGGGCCACATAGGTCAGCCCAGGGCAAGCGTCGGCCCCGAGCTTGCCGACTCGTGCTTCGTAGCGAAGCTACTTCGCAGAGTAGCAGGGA
>CAYOGX010000020.1:0-11852 GCA_964403235.1 uncultured Planctomycetales bacterium
GGGAACCTGCTGGGCTCGGCGGGCTACACGACGGGGCTGGTGGGTAAGTGGCACCTGGGTGCGCTCGACCCGCGCTATCACCCGAACGCCCGCGGGTTCGACGAGTTCGCCGGCTTCCGCGGCGGGTGGAGCGATTACTGGCAATGGCGGCTCGACTACAACGGCACGTTCCATGAGGCTGACGGACGGTACCTGACCGACGTGTTCACCGAGGAGGCCGTCCAGTTCATCGACCGGCACCGCGATGGGCCGTTTTTCTTGCACGTGACGTACAACGCGCCGCATTTTCCGCTGCAAGTGCCCGATGCCGACGCCGATCCGTTCCGCGAGACGGGCCGGTTCACGGACGGCGTCTCGCGGATCTACGGCATGAACCGGCGGATGGACGTCGGCGCACAGCGGATCCTCGATGCGCTGGATCGCCGCGGGCTGACCGACAACACGTTCGTGCTGTTTACGAGCGACAACGGCCCGCAGTTCGGCGGCGAGGGCGAGATGAGGACGGACCGGTACAACGGCCGCTTCAACGGCTGCAAGGGCAACGTGTATGAAGGCGGCATCCGCGTGCCGGCCATTGTCCGTTGGCCCGCGGGCCTGGACGCGACCGGGCAGTCGAGCGCGTTCGTTCATTTCACCGACTGGCTGCCGACGCTGCTGGAGGTGGCTGGTGGGACGGTGCCGTCGAGACTCGAACCGGACGGGCACAGTGTCCTGTCGATGTTGCGGGGCGGGCCGGACGACGTCGAGCCGCGGCGGTTCTGGCAGTGGAACCGCTACACGCCGGTGCCCAACTGCAACGCGGCCATGCGCGACGGGCCGTGGAAGCTGGTCCGACTGGCGATTCGCGAGGCCATGACCATCACGCCCGAAGACGGCGAGATGGACCGTCGGCTGAAGTACGAGCCAAACGCCGTCACGGACATCTGTCGTGAGCCCGAGCCGGAGCGAAACATCTCCGGTCCGCATCCGCCGCTGCTGTTCAATCTGGATGAGGACCCGTACGAGCAGAACGACCTGTCCGCGGCCCATCCCGACCGCGTGGCGGCGATGCAGGTCGAGCTGGAGAATTGGTTCGAGTCGGTCGAGGCTGAGCGCAAGGAGATTCGAGAGTGAATCGGCGAGAGTGTCTTACTTTCTGCTGTGCGTTGACATGCATGCTGTCGGCGGCCGACTCAACCGTCGTGAGCGCTGAAACGGCGAGCGTCTTGGCACCGGTAAAGGCCGTTCGGCCGGCGCAGGACCTCGTCCTGCGTGAGGGACCCCACCTGTTTCTCGACGACCACCTGCTCGCCGAGATGACCGGACTGACGTTCGAGGTCCACTCACCCCAGAAGTATCCGCAGAACCCGATCATCCCGGCGAAGAACAAGTGGACGGGGCTCGACAAGACGACCGCGCCGACGACGGTGCTGCCGGGGTCGGCGTCCGACGGCCTTCGAATGTGGTACATCCCGCACAGTAGAAGCGGCCTGGGGTATCACCTCGGGTACGCCACCGGAAAGGACGGGATCCACTGGGAATTCCCCGACTTGGGCGTCGTTGAGTTCCAGGGCAACAAGCATAACAACCTCCTCATGCTTCATGTCGTAGGGGGCAGAGTGCTGTTTGACCCTCACGCGAAGCGCGAGGCCGAAGTCTACAAGGTCGCCTTTTACAGGCAAGTCCCCGAGCCGCACGGTTTCTGCGTTTCGTTTTCTCCGGATGGATTGCAT
Organism: uncultured Planctomycetales bacterium; assembly: GCA_964403235.1. Taxonomy (GTDB): domain Bacteria; phylum Planctomycetota; class Phycisphaerae; order UBA1845; family JAFGLZ01; genus JAFGLZ01. The sequence goes on from CAYOGX010000020.1 coordinate 1,713, forward strand.
TGGGGTCCTCTGCTCTGGATCAAGGAGCTGGACGACGCCGGCGAGCTTTCGGGCACCGGCGCCAGCGACATCGTGAACGCGTTCTACGATCCCGTGCGACAGGAGTTCGTCTCGGTCTTCAAGATGTGGTCTCGCAAGGGGGACTACGCGGTTCCTGTCAAGCGAGGGGCTCCACCGCCTCGTTGCGGACGGCGAATTCTCGGCATGAGTCGCAGCAAGGACTTCCGCCATTGGTCCAAGGCCCGCGTGATTCTGAAGCCCGATGCCCACGATCCCCCCACATTGGAGTTCTACGGCATGCCGGCGGTGATCCGACGGGGCGATCTGTTCATCGGCTTTTTGCCCTGTTTGATCGACGATGCACCGCCCGACGGGATCGGTTGGACGGAGCTGGCGATCAGCCGGGACGGAGACCGCTGGCAAAGGCTGCGCCATCCCTTCCTCCAGCGATCTGAGGCGAATAAGGACAAGCCGGATCATGCCATTGCGTGGATCACCGAGGTGGTGTGCGTGGGAGGCCGGGAGCACATCTACTACAACGGCCTGGAGTACGGTCACAAGGCCGGCGGCCGCCACGGCTGCGTCGGGTTCCTGCGAAAGAACCGCTTTGCCTCGTTGGGCGCGGGGGATCGGGCCGGCAGGTTGGTCACCAGGTACGCCACGCTCGCGCCGAAAACCGACGGGGCAATGACGCTCAATGCCGACGCAAGCGGCGGGGAGATTCGCGTGCAGCTGGCGGACAGGAAGGGTATCCTCAAGGGGTATTCGTTTGCGGAATGCGATGCGATCACCCGCGACTCGCTGAGGATCCCCGTGACATGGCGTGGTAAGTCACGATTCTTGACAACGAAGGTGCCGCTGCGGATCGAATTCAGTCTCCGCAACGCGAGGCTATACGGGTTCGAGTTCAAAGAGCGAGGCGGCCTGTCTGCGCGGAAAAGCCAAGGAGGCTAGAGAAGGTGCGGTGCTGTTGTGGACGACCTCCGCGCGCCGGACTGCCCGCTGATCTTGAACTTGTTCGCAGACCAGGAGGTCAGCAATGAGTAGCCAGCCCGAGCGCCCGAACATCTTGCTGATCCACGCGGACCAGCACCGGTGGGATTGCCTGGGCGCGTACGGCCATCGGCAGATCAAGACGCCCCATCTGGACCGGCTGGCGGCCGATGCGGTTCGGTTCGACAACAGCTTCTGCCCGTATCCGGTCTGCACGCCGTCGCGGTATTCGCTGTTGTCGGGGTTGTACGTCCGGCAGCACGGCGGCTGGTCCAACCGCAGCACGCTCGCGCCGGGCATCGCGACGTTTCCACGTCTGCTGCGGGACGCAGGATACCGCACCAAGGCGATCGGCAAGATGCACTTCACGCCGACGTATCTGGACGTGGGATTCAGCGAGATGGCGCTGTCCGAACAGGATGGCGACGGGCGGATGGACGACGACTATCACCGCGAACTTCGCGCCCACGACCTGGTCGATGCGGACGACATCATCGACCAACGCGGCGAGTTCCGAAAACGCGCGCCGAAGTCGTACTGGGAGACGTGCGGGGCCAAGACGTCGAACCTGCCGGAGGCGTGGCACTCGACGACGTGGATCGGCGATCGGGCGGTCAAGACCCTCGAGACCTGGACCGATTCGGGCAACCTGGTGATGACGGGTTTCATCAAGCCGCACCACCCGTTCGACCCGCCCGAGCCGTGGGACCGGATGTACGACCCGCAAGACATGGACCTGCCGCCGGGTTGGCTGGACGCGGTGCCGGGGGAGGACCGGCGCTTCCATCGGGGGTATTTCCCCAACGATGAGCTGACCGAATCGGTCATGCGTCTGGTGACGGCCTACTACTATGCGACGATCAGTCACATCGACCACCAGGTGGGCCGGATGATCGGGCTGCTCGAGCGGCGCGATCTGTACGACAAGACGCTAATCGTCTACACGGCCGACCACGGCGAGTTGCTGGGGTTCCACCATATGCTCCTCAAGGGCGGGCCCCTGTACGATCCGCTGGCCAAGGTGCCGCTGCTGATCAAGTTCCCGGGCAACCGCGACGGCGGCGCGGTTCGCGAGAACCTGGTGAACAACATCGACGTCGCGCCGACGCTGCTGCGTCAGGCCGGCGTGGACGTGCCGGCGGACATGGCGGGCCTGGACCTGGCGGACGCGTCGGCCGATCGGGAGATGGTGTTCTCCGAGGATCGCCTCGGGCGGATGGTGATGGCCCGGTCGCGGCGGCACAAGCTGCTGCTGCCCAGTGGTCGCGGCAAGGGCCTGTTCTACGACCTCCAGACCGACCCCCTCGAGATGACGAATCGAATCGACGACCCTAGCTACGGGAGCGTTATCAACGAACACCGCCGGGCCATTGCCGACTGGACGATGGCGACCGTTCCGCCCACGTACGTGGACGAGCGGTCGCGGTGTGTCGGGCAAGACGAGGGTCCGAATCCGTACGAGGACGGCCGGCGCCAGATGTTGGCCTATTTCGAGCGGAAGGTGACGGAGTATCTGGGCGCGGAGGCGAAACGGTAAGTCGGTGTCCCAACAAGGAGACGAGGAGATGGCAACCATGAGACGCAGGTCTGTATTCATTGCATCGCTGACCATCACGTGGGCTGTGATGGTGCCAGGATCACTCGGGGCCGAGCCCAACAAGACGGTCAAACCGAAGGTCGCTGGCTGGGCCAAGCAGCGCGTGGTCGAGCGGATCGGGCGGGGCGTGGTCGCGATGCCGGTCGAGGGCGGTCGCGTGTACGTCGGGTGGCGGCTGCTCTCGGCCGATGCGGGCGACGTCGCGTTCAATATCTACCGTTCGGCCGGCGGTGGGCAGGCCGTTAAGCTCAACAAGCAGCCGATTGCCAAGACCACCGATTTCATCGACACGTCGCCACCGTCCGGTTGCGAGCTCGCCTATTTCGTCAGACCCGTCTCGGGTGGCAAGGAGGGCGCGGCATCGCGGCGGGCGACGGTCGGCGCCGAGCGCAAGCCGATGGGGTACGTGTCGATCAAGCTCAAGGGCGATCACACGTTCCAGAAGGTGGGGATCGCGGATCTGAACGGCGATGGCAAGTGCGATTTCGTCATCAAGCAGCCGGGCACGAACATCGATCCCTGGATCAAGTACTGGCATCGCAGTAAGGGCACGTACAAGGTCGAGGCCTACCTGAGCGACGGCACGTTTCTGTGGCGGAACGATCTGGGCTGGTCGATCGAGCGGGGCATCTGGTACTCGCCCTACCTCGTGTGGGACTTCGACGGCGACGGCAAGGCCGAGGTGGCCGTCAAGACGGGCGAGGGCGACCCGCGCGACCCGGACGGCCGCGTGACGTCCGGGCCGGAGTATCTGTCGATCTGGGACGGCATGACCGGCAAGGAGACGACGCGCGTGGCCTGGCCGTCGCGCGAGGGGTTCCAGGGCAAGCGCGAATACGCCTACAACTTCTATTGCCGGAACCAGCTCGGCGTGGCGTATCTGGACGGCAAGACCCCGTGCCTCATCGTCGAGCGCGGCACGTACATCACGATAAAGGTCGTGGCCTATCAGTACCGCGACGGCAAGCTGACGGAGTTGTGGCGTTGGGACAACCGGCAGGAGGGGCGAAAATTCCGCGGGCAGGGCGCGCACTTCATGCACTGCGTCGACATCGACGCCGACGGCCGCGATGAAGTGCTGCTGGGCAGCTCGGTGCTCGACGACAACGGCACGGCCCTGTGGTCGACGGGCCTGGGCCATCCGGACCACTTCTACGTCGGCGACATCGACCCATCCCGCCCCGGTCTGGAGATCCACTACGGCATCGAGCGACGAAACCCCAGGAACGGTATCTGCCTGGCTGACGCCAGGACGGGCAAGATCCTCTGGGGACTCGGCGAGCGGACGTTTCACATCCATGCCTCCGGCATGTGCGCCGACATCGATCCGAATCACCCGGGTATGGAGTGCTACGGCGGCGAGGCCGCGAAGGTCCCCGAAGGCAAGAACCGCCGCTGGCTGTTCTCTGCACAGGGCAAACTGCTCGCCAAGGAGAAGGCGTTTGACCACGGCTGTTCGATACGGACCGTCTACTGGGACGCCGACCCATACCGTGAAATGCTGATTCGCGGCAAGATCCAAAAGTTCGGCGGCAAAACACCGCTCGCGTCCATCGCCGGTAGTCACGCCGCCTGGGCGGACGTGCTCGGCGATTGGCGCGAGGAGGTCATCACGTCGGTCAACGGCGAGCTGCGGGTCTACACGACGACGATCCCGGCGGTCGACCGGCGCGTCTGCCTGATGCAGGACCCGATCTATCGGAACGACGTTGCGCACCTGGCGATGGGGTATCCGCAGCCGCCGATGACGACCTTCTGTCCGTCGGCCACGGCGCCCGGCAGCCGGGCGAGGGGGCCGGGTAAGCGGTAGTCAGCGGGGCGCGTGGATGGTCGAGAAGCGATCCGTCCCGGGTGGCATGGTCAAGCAGCGACCCGTTGGGGTCGGTCCTTGGCCATGTTGACGCGACGACGCGTACCCCCACGGCCAAGCTCAGCCGAGTTCCTCGGCTTCGCTTGACCGTCCCACCCGTCGCGTGGATGGTCGAGAAGTGATCCGTCCCGGGTGGCATGGTCAAGCAGCGACCCGTTGGGGTCGGTCCTTGGCCATGTTGACGCGACGACGCGTATCCCCACGGCCAAGCTCAGCCGAGTTCCTCGGCTTCGCTTGACCGTGCCACCCATTCGGGCGCGAAGCCCTTCAACCAAGAACAGCACTAGCGTCGTGGTTCTGACGGGGCGTCGAAGACGGCCAGGCGGATCTCGTTGGTGTTGTTGGGGCGGGCGGCCTCGAAGTAGACGAAGACCTGGTTGCCGACGCGCATCCAGTGCGAATAGTGCCACGTGTGGTAGTCGCCGGGCGTGGTGCTCGTCAGGAGCGGCTCGTCGGGCGTCAGGTCGATGAAGGTCTCCAGGTCGGGCGAATAGGCCAGGCCGGTCGCGATGTTGTAGACCGGGTCACGCCACAGCAGGTTCGACCCTTCGTAGACGAACAGGTACCCGACCGTCATGGGCAGGACGCTCGCCGGGCGGGTGTAGCAGTTGTGCCACCCGGCGTTGTCCATGACCGGCTGCTTGCCAACGGGGTGCCACGATTCGCCGTCGCCGCTCGCGAAGTGGTGGATCCGCTCGACGCGGTCGCAGCCGATGACGAACAGGTGCCAGCGATCGTTGTCCCACAGCACGACCGGGTCCTTGTATCCCGTCACGTGGAGGAATCCGTCGTCGGGATAGTCCGCCGCGAGGACGGGCCTGGCAGAACGTGGGTCGAACGCGGCTGGATCGTCCACGTCGTCGAACTTCAGGATGACCCACCCGCGATCGAATCCGCTGCAACCGTACAGTTTGTACTGGCCGGTGCCGGGGTCCCTGACGAGCGCGGGGCGCTCGAACCCTGAGACACCGGCGTCTTCGCGGCGGATGCGGTGGATCGGCTCGAAGTGGCGGCCGTCGGCGCTCTTGAGGATGCGGACCTCGTAGCCGCGTTTGCCCCTGGGCGAGCGTCCCTCGCGCATGCGAGCGGCCAGGTAGAACGTGCCGTCGTCTGACCGGATCACGGAGGGCGCGCCGGCCCACCACTCGGGCGTGTCCTCGTCAGGCTCGAGGACGACCTGGTAGTCTGCGGCGGCTGAGACGATCCTCTCGAACATGGCGCATTCCTCTGTCTGCACGGCGTGTCGATCCACGATGCCGGTAGCATAACCGGGGTTGCTGGCGGTGCACAGGCAGCAGTCATGCGGTGGTGCGAAGAAGCCGGGCTTCGCAGCCATCCAATCTAACGCTAGACTACGAGGAGTGCGCAGTACGCCATAGTGAGACCTGTTCGTATCGCTCGTCGGAGGATCGGAATGGATGACGGACTGAAACGGCGTGACTTTCTGAGGCAAGTCAGTGGCGGCGCGGCGGCGCTCAGCTTGGGTGGACTGACCGCTGAGGCCGATGGGGCGCCGGGGGGTCTGACGATCAAGGACCTGCCGCGGCGGAAGCTCGGCCGGACCGGCGTCGAGGTGCCACCGCTGTCCATCGGCCTGGCGCCGATGGGCCACGCGATGTTCAAGCCAACCGAGTTCGAGCCGGTCGTCAATGCCGCTATCGACGCGGGCCTGACCTATCTCGACGTCGCGCCGATGTACGACGTGGCCGAGGAGCGGCTTGGTCCCGTGATCGCCAAGCGCCGCGACGAGGTGTTCCTGGTCGGCAAGACCCACGCGCCGACGCGTGACGGGACGCTGAAGCTGATCGAACGCAGCCTGCGACGCATGCGGACCGATCGGCTGGACGTGTGCCACATGCATAACGCCGGTGGGTTCAAGACGGAGAAGGTTCTCGGCAAGGGCGGCATGCTCGAGGGGATCCAGGCCGCCAAGGATCGGGGCCTGGTCCGGTTCATCGGTGCCAGCGGGCATCAGATCGCGGATCGCTTCCTGCCCGTTCTCGAGACCGGCCAGATCGACGTGCTGATGGTGGCGATGAACTTCGTCGATCGGTACATCTACAATTTCGAGGCGCGCGTGCTGCCCAGCGCGCGCAGGCACAAGACGGGCATCGTGGCGATGAAGGTGCTCGCCGGGGCGCAGGGGAGCTGGGGAGGATACGCCAAGCGGAACCCCGGCCGATTGATCGGCGAGGACTACCAGCATGCGTTCCGCTACGCGATGGAGATCCCGGGCGTGAGCACGCTCGTCGTCGGCATCAAATCGCTGGATGAGCTGAGGCAGGCGATCCTGGCCGTTCGGAGTCACAAGCCGCCGACGACCGACGAGAAGGCGATCATGGAAAGGCGAGGCAAGGCGCTGGCGGCCAAGTGGGGGACGCACTTCGGGCCGGTCTAGGCCGTGGGTTCGTTCGAGGGCGGGTCTCGGGCCGGCCCCTTCAGAGCAATACGTGGGAAGGGGACCGCTTCCTGACGGTCGCAGCTCTGACGGGGGACCGCGCGCCGCTCGTTATTGCATCCAGTCTGGAACGGATTTAGCATGCTGCGGGGCGGTGCAGTATCGATGTCAGATCGTGATCCCTTGAGGAGGAAGTTACCGTGGCGGCACGTCAATCTGACCGGAAGGCAAGTGATGGCATCACGCGGCGGCGGTTTCTACACACGACAGGCGCAGCGGCGGCCGCGGGGTCGGCGGCGGCCAGTGGTTCACCGCTGAGTCAGGTGTTGTTGACCACCGGTGCGCTGGGGGCCAACGAGCGGATCGGCATTGGCCTGATCGGCTGCGGCGGGCGGGGCAATTCGTTGATGGGTACCGTCTTGGCGCTTCAGAAGAAAGGCACGCCGGTCGAGATCGTGGCCGTGTGCGACATCTACCGACCGCGGTTGGACAAGGCCGCCAAACTATACAAGGCCAAGCCCTACATGGACCACCACGAGCTGCTGGCCGACAAGCGCGTCGACGTGGTGTGCATCGCGACGCCCGATCACCACCACGTCCAACAGGTGATGGACGCGGCTCGTGCGGGCAAGGACGCGTATTGCGAAAAGCCGCTGAGCCATTGGAGCCAGTTCGAGCTGACCAAGCAGACGGCCAAGGAGGTGGCCAGGCTTAAGCGGATCGTGCAGGTGGGCACGCAGTACCTGTCCGATTCGGCCTGGCACCAGGGGGCCGAGTTGGTCAAGGCGGGCGAGATCGGCAGGCCGATCCACGCGGAGTGCGGCTACTTCCGCGTCGGTGACTGGGGCGAGCGCGGCATGCCGATCGACGATCCGAAGGCCAAGGCGGGCAAGGACCTGCGATGGGAGGCGTTTCTGGGTGACCGGCCCAGGCGGCCGTTCGACGTCAGCCGGTTCTTCCGATGGCGGATGTATGAGGACTACTCGGGCGGGCCCGTGACCGACCTGTACCCGCACGTGCTCACGCCGGTGGTCCACGTGTTGGGGGCGAAGATGCCGGCGCTGGCCGTCGCGACCGGCGGGAAGTTCCGCTACCAGGAGCGGGAGGTCCCCGACACGTTCAACATGATCGTGGACTATCCCGAGAAGTTCAGCATCGCGGTGATGGGCACGCAGGGCAACGACTATCCGTCCACGGGCAAGCGTCGAGCCGGCATGCCCTGCCCGGTGTTTCGGGGCTGGGAGGGTACGATCACCGTGGACGGGGACGAGCTGGTGGTGATCCCCGCCGCCGGCGTGAAGAAGGCGACGAAGCGCGTGCCCATCAAGCACGGTATCAACATGGAGGCCTACTGGCAGAACCTCCTGGACTGCTGCCGGACCCGCGAGCAGCCGTGGGGTCATCTCGAGCTCGCCTATCGCGTGCAGACGGCGCTCCAGATGGCGATGCTGGCGTTCCGCAGCGGCAGGACGGCGCGGTTCGACGCCCGGAGCGAACGGATCGTTACCCATGAAGATTGACGAAGGCCTATCGCCCGGCGATTTGACGAAGCCCATCGAGCGGGTGTTGCAGACGGCGTCGGCCAAGGCGCGCGATCTGGACCGATCGTGGGACCCGGCGCGCGGCGCGCCGGTGTTCACGGTCGAGGGCAAGTACACGACGCGCGGGTGGACGGAGTGGACGCAGGGGTTTCAGTTTGGGATCCCGCTGCTGATCTTCGACGCGACGGGCGACGAGCGGCTGCTCGATCTGGGCCGGCGGCGGACGATGGAGCGCATGGCTGCGCACGTCACGCATCGCGGCGTACACGATCACGGGTTCAACAACATGTCCACCTACGGTGCGCTGCGGCGTCTGATGCTGGCGGGTCGGATTCCGCACGACGAATGGGAGCTGGCGACGTACGAGCTCGCGCTGAAGTGTTCGGCCGCCGTCCAGGCGATGCGGTGGTCCGAGACCGCCTACGGACATGGGTACGTGTATTCGTTCAACGGGCCGCATTCGCTGTTTTCGGACACGCTGCGATCGATGCGCGTGCTGGGGTTGGGACACGAGCTCGGCCACGTGTTGCAGTCGGAGCACGACGAGCGGATTTCGCTGTTGGACCGTTTGGTTCAGCACGTTCGCACGACGGCGCGGTTCAACGTGTACTACGGCGAGGGCCGCGACGCCTACGACCGCCCCGGGCGCGTCGTGCACGAATCGATCTTCAACACGAACGACGGGCAGTATCGCTGTCCGTCTACCCAGCAGGGGTACTCGCCATTTTCGACGTGGACGCGCGGCCATGCGTGGATCGTGTGCGGAGCGGCCGAGCAGCTTGAGTGGGTGGCCGGCCGACCGGAGGATGAGTTCGAACCATTCGGCGCCCGGTCGGAGGTCATGGACATCCTGTCGCGCACGGCGCGGGTCACGGCGGACTTCACCATCGACGGCCTGACGTCGTCGGATGGCATCACGTATTGGGACGACGGGGCGCCGGGGCTGGCCCGAATGCCCGACTGGCGCGAGCGGCCGGCCGATCCGTTCAACGACTACGAGCCGGTCGACGCGAGCGCGTCGGCGATCGCCGCCCAGGGCCTGATCCGATTGGGTGACCACCTTGGCGAGGATCGCTACGTCAAGGCGGGGCTGACGGTCGCGAAGACGTTGTTCGACGATCCGTATCTGTCGACGAACCCGGCGCATCAGGGGCTGCTGCTTCACTCGGTGTACCATCGTCCGAATGGATGGGACCACGTGCCGGCGGACCGGTCGGTGCCGTGCGACGAGTCGTCGATGTGGGGGGACTACCACCTGGTCGAGCTGGCCGTGCAGATCCGGCGCCTGGCACGCGGCGAGGCGCCCTACCGCTTCTACGCGTAGAGGAGGCCGGCCGTGCAGATCGCCGACCTGAACCAGATCGAGGGACGACGCTATCCGGCCCGTCGGTGGACGCGGGGATTCGTCGGACGGGGAGCGCCCATCGAGGCGGAGCACTTCTCGATGGGCTACGTCGTGCTTGAGCCGCAGGGCGGGCAGGTACCGTGGCACGATCACGAGCAGGAGGAAGTGTACGTGTTGCTCGAGGGGACGTGCGAATTCTGCCTGGGCCAGGAGCGGCAAATCCTGAAAGGGCCTCAGGCGGTGTACGTCACGCCGGGGGTGTTTCATCAGTTGACCAACGTCGGCGACACGCGTGCGACGATGATCTACTGTTTCGCCCCGGCCGGGGAGGCGGCGCACTGGCGTCAGGAGTTGTCGGGTACGCTGCCGGTGGCCGGCCAACAGGCCCCGCCGCTG
>CAYOGX010000020.1:11862-13735 GCA_964403235.1 uncultured Planctomycetales bacterium
CGGCACGCTGCCGCGCGCCGGCGCCGATGTGCCGCCGCTGCCCGAGGGTGCCTGCCCGCAATGCACGGAGAAGCCTGCGGACGTTTGAGATCGTCTCGGCCGGGGGGCAGGAGAAACTGGCCGTGACCACGCAGCGCGTTGGCATCATCATGAATGGTGTGACGGGACGGATGGGCACGAATCAGCACCTGATCCGATCGATCTGCGCGATCCGAGACCAGGGTGGCGTCCATGCGGCCGGGGAGCGCATTATGCCCGACCCGATCCTCGTCGGGCGAAGCGATGAAAGACTCAAGGCGCTCTGCGCACACGCCCATCTGGAGAAGTGGTCGACCGACGTTCAGGCCGTGCTGGGGGACGCCGACTATCCCGTTTACTTCGATGCGCAAACGACGGGCAGGCGGTATCATGCCATTCGAGCGGCCATTGCCGCCGGGAAACACATCTACTGCGAAAAGCCCGTAGCCGAGACCTCCGCCCAAGGGCTCGACCTCTACAGACGGGCCGGCGAGGCGGAGCGGAAGAACGGTGTGGTCCAGAACGGCTTGTGGCTGCCGGGAATGCTGAAACTCAAGCGCTTGATCCGTATCGGTTTCTTCGGGCGGGTCCTGTCGGTGCGAGGGGAGTTCGGCTATTACGTGTTCCCCGGCCACCACGTTCCGGCGCAACGTCCGTCGTGGAACTACCGCAAGGAAGACGGGGGCGGCATCCTCCTCGACATGTTCTGCCATTTCAGCTACCTGCTGGAGAATCTGTTTGGGGAGGTGGAGGCGGTCTCGTGTATCGCCACCACGCACGTCCCGGAGCGCGTGGCCGAGTCGGGGCATCCCTATAAGGCGACGGCCGAGGACGCCGCCTACGCGATGTTCGAGTTGGAGGATGGCGTGCTAGCGCAGATCAACGCGTCATGGTGTTCGCGGGTTCGCCGCGACGATCTGTTAACCCTTCACGTCGACGGTACGGACGGTTCGGCCGTTGCGGGCCTGCGCCGGTGCTGGACCCAACATTCGGGTACCACACCGAGGGTCGTCTGGAATCCTGACCTCGAGATCCCGACCGATTACCGCGCCGACTGGACGGAAGTTCCAGCCAGCCAGGAGTACGACAACGCGTTCAAGGCCCAGTGGGAGCTGTTCCTGAAGCACGTTGCGATGGACAGACCGTTCCGCTGGACCCTTCTGGAAGGCGCCAAGAACGTCTTATTGGCCGAGAAGGCGACCGAGTCGTGGCAACAACGCGCCTGGGTCGAGGTCCCCGGGCTCGAGCCCTGATCATCATTCCATCCGAACAGGAGCATGTTCAATGCGCTACAATGGCGTTCGCCTGTTGACGGGGTGTGCAGCTGTTCTGATGTCGATATCTGTTTCGTCGGCGCGAGCGGCCGAGCCGTCGGAGGAGGGGTTCCGCCATCCGCCGCGTGAATTCAGCATGGTGCCGCTGTGGTCGTGGAACGGCCGGCTGGAACCGAACCAGCTCCGCTGGCAGATGGATCAGATGGTGGACAAGGGCGTGTACGGTGCGTTCATGCACGCGCGGGCGGGGATCAACCTCGACACGACGCCGTATTTCTCCGATGGGTGGTGGCGGGCGGTCGAGGCGTGCGTCGAGCACGGGTCGAAGGTGGGGTTCGCGACGTGGCTCTACGACGAGGACAAGTGGCCGAGCGGTGCGGCCGGCGGCAGGACGATCCGGGCCAACCCGGTGCGGAACTGTCGCAAGGGGCTCAAACGCGTCGAGCTGCGGGTCTCCGGACCGAAGGAGGTGCCGATCCGAATCCCCGAGGCGCGATACGTCATCGCCGCCAGGTTGACGGGGGCCAAGTCGGTCGATCCCAAGTCGCTGATCGACCTTACGTCGCACAACGTCGGCCAGG
>CAYOGX010000020.1:13745-14895 GCA_964403235.1 uncultured Planctomycetales bacterium
CAGGCCGGGTCGGGCGAGACGCCCAAGACGAACGGACCGTGGAAGTGCCCGGCAGGGGATTGGATCGTCTTCGGCTTCGTGCCGCAGAACCGACCGAAGGACGTGAACTACCCGAACGCGCAGACCGTCCGCGATTTTATGGACATCACGCACGAAGAGTACGCCCGCCGTGTGGGCAAGCATTTCGGCACGACGATCCCGGGGGTGTTTTTCGACGAGATCCACAACAGTGGCGTAGAGCTCGTCTGGGTCGAGGGGTTCGCCGAGCGGTTCCGCAAGCTAAAGGGCTACGATCTGGTCCCGCTGCTGCCGGCGCTGTCGTTCGACATCGGCAGGCGGACGCCGAAGGTTCGCTGCGACTACTATGACGTCTACACGACGCTGTACGAGGAGGCGTGGTTCAAACAGATCGCCGACTGGTGCGAGGCGCACAAGTTGGAACTGACGGGCCATACGGAGGAGGGGCTGGGTTCGTACAGGGGCCAGGGCAGCTATTTTCGCACGATCAAGCACATGCAGATCCCCGGAACGGACAATGAAGATTTCCGCTACCGCTGGCCGCGCCAGATCGATCCGTGGAAGCCGAAGCAACTGGCGAGCATTTCTCATCTGTATGGCCGGGAGCGCGCGGGCGTCGAGGCGATGGGCGGCGCGGGGTGGGCGTTTACGCTGGACATGGGGCGATACGGGTTCAACCTGCTGGCGGCGTACGGCATGAACTTCTTCATGTCGCATCTGTTCCATTACGCGCAGGACAAGCCGGCGAACGTCGACGACTGGCCCAACAGTTGGTTCTTCCGCAACCCATACTGGAAGTATTTCAAGACGTTCGCCGACCACGGCAGCCGGTTGAGCTACATGCTGACCGGCGGGACGCACGTCGCGGACGTGGGCGTGCTGTATCCGATCACGAATCTGTGGGCGGGCAACGGCGCTGGCACGACCGGCGATACGGTCGCTCGCCTGGTGGCGGGGCACATCGACTGTGATCTGGTCGATCCCGATTCGCTGGCGCGCGCGACCGTCAAGGACGGCTGGATGGCGATCGGCGGGCAGCGGTATCGTGTGCTGGTCATGCCCGGTGTTCGCTGCGTGCGGCGTGACACCGCCGCCAAGATCGGCGAGTTCGTCAAGGGCGGCGGGATCGTCA
>CAYOGX010000021.1:0-14778 GCA_964403235.1 uncultured Planctomycetales bacterium
AACGCCAGCCGGTGCCCGCGCGGAAGGTGATGCCAGAAGAGGTCGAACCCGCCCAGATAGTCGATCCCGAGAAACAGGATAATCAAACCGGTCCCCAGGAGCATCGCACCCTGAAACAGGTCGGTCATGATGACGCTGGTCTGCCCGCCGGCGGCCACGTAGATCGCACAGATCACGGCGATGACGGCGACGATGGCCATCAGATTCGCGTGCTCGACCGATCTTAGCACCGCGATCGGAAAGAGCGGCTCGAGCGCCTTGCCCAGCGTGTAGAAGTTGAACCCGATGTATCCAATCATGTAGAGCAGGATCAGGACCGTCCCGGCCACGCGCACGTCCCGACCAAACCGCCGCTCGAAATACTCCGGCACCGACGTGATCCGCATGAAGTAGATGATGGGCAGCCAGCCGAACAGGAACAGCGGGATGATCGGCCAGTCGTTGGTGTAGCTCATCGTCGAGGCGAGCCCGTAGCGATAGCCGGCCTCGGCGTACTTCATGAAGCTGTACGACCCGACCAGCGTCGCGATGAAGCTGATCGAGATCAGCCACCACGTGAACCGCTGGCCGCTAAAGAAGAAGTCGCGGGTCGACCGGGTGAACCGCGCGAACGTCGCGCCGAATCCGACCATGATCGCCAGGTAGACGATCAAGACGACGTGGTCGATGGGCTGTCCGTAGGCCTGGGCGAGCATGGGCTCCCTTTATCTGTACGGTAAGACGAAGACGCTCAGCGCGTGCAGACCCGCGTAGAGCGCGAACCCACCGATCAAGACCGCCAGGTAGCGTCGGCCCCGGGACGTCTTGACCGACAGCTCGCCCGAGGCCAGCACCAACGCCATCCCAATCAGGAGGATGATCCCACCGACGATGTAGTGATAGAAGAAGGAGACCGCGTGCAGGTTCATCCGTGCACTCCCTCGTTGGCCTTTCCAGGACGTGGTGCGGTTCTAGCCGAAACGCGGATCGGTTTCCAGGCCCTACCCGTTTGGCCCCGTCGCGCGCGACGGGGTGGTCCTACCAGACGTCGGGTTCGCTGGGCCGGTGCGGTTGCTGTATAATCTCAGACCGAAAGGAACCGAATCGAGATGCGCAACAGCAAGATCCTGGCGAAGCTGCGTTCGGGCAAGACGGCGTTGACGTTCAGCGTGTCGTGCGGGTTCAACACCAAGGGCGTGGAGTTCGCCGGGCGGCTGGGCTACGACGGCGTGTGGATCGACATGGAGCACCGCAACCTGACCGACGCGCAATTGGAGTTGTTGATCCTGGCGTCGCGGACGGCCGACGTCGACACCATGGTCCGTATCCGCAAGGGCAGCTACACGAACTACTTCCGCCCGATGGAAGCCGGTGCTGCCGCCATCATGGCGCCCCACATCAAGACCCGCACCGAGGCCGAGCAGGTCGTCTACAACACACGCTATCCGCCCGTGGGGCGTCGGGGGTTCGACAACGCCGGCGCGGACGGTGACTTCGCGTTCGCCCCGCCGCTGGAATACCTCGAGCACGCCAACCGCGAGACGCTGGTGATCGCGCAGATCGAGGACCCCGAGGCCGTCGACCACCTGGACGACATCATCGGTGTCAAGGGGCTCGACGTGCTGTTCGTCGGACCGGCAGACTTGAGCATCGCGATGGGCATGCCCTTCGAGTTCGATCATCCGAAGCTCCACGACGTCTACGAGCGGGTGGCCGACGCGGCCGACAAGGCGGGCAAGTGGTGGGGGACGGTTGCGCTGGGTCCCGAACAGGTCAAGCGCCACGCCGATCGCGGCGCACGGCTATTCAACGTCGGGTCCGACCAGATTACGCTGTACCTCGGCATGCGGGACCGGCTGGCCCAGTATCGCGAGCTGCTGGGCGATGCGTCGTGACGACGGCGGGGACACCGCCGCTGCCTTGGGTGTGAGGTGACGATGGCCGACGACCACCCGATCATCTCGATCGTCGTACCGAGCTACAACGAGCAGGAGAACGTTCGTCGGCTGATCGACGCCCTGCGCAGCGTGCTCGAGCCAATCACGCCCGAGTACGAGATCATCTTCGTGAACGACGGCAGCACGGACGAGACGGGGGATCGCGTGGCCGTCGCCCACGCCGACGACCCGCGGGTCAAGCTGATCGAGCTGAGCCGGAACTTCGGCCACCAACTGGCGTTGATGGCCGGGTTGGACCTGGCCGCGGGTGATGCGGTCATCACCATGGACGCCGACCTACAGCATCCGCCAGAGCTGGTCCCGGACCTGTTGGCTCGATGGCAAGCGGGCGATGACGTCGTCCACGCCGTGCGACAGGCCAGCGGGGGCGGTTGGGGTCAGCGACTCATGTCGCAGATGAGCTATCGCCTGCTGCGGCGGCTGTGCGAGGTGGACATCCTGCCGAACGCGGCCGATTTCCGGTTGCTCGACCGACGCGTGGTCGACGTGATGCGCCGACTTCGCGAGCGGTTCCGGTTCGATCGAGGCCTCGTGCGGTGGCTGGGGTTCCGCCAGGGCCATGTGCCCTATCGGGAAGGGACACGCACCGCCGGTCGCCCGGGATACGGGTTCAACCAGCGCGTGCGGCTCCTGACCAATGCGGTCTTCTCGCTGTCGAGCAAGCCGCTGGCGTTGGTGGGGATGGTGGGCCTGTTTATCTCGATGGGTGCGTTGGTCTATCTGATCTTCGTGCTGGTGGCCACGCTGCTGGCGCCCGAGCGGTTCGGCGTGCAGGCCGGCTGGGCCAGCATCCTGGCAACGCTGCTGATGCTCGGTGGGTTCCAACTGGTGGCGATCTGGCTGCTGGGCCAATACGTCGGCCGGACCTACGAGGAGACCAAGCAGCGCCCGCCCTACATCATCGCCCGGGGATTGGGCTTTGACGATGTAGCCGTCCCGCGCGAAGAGCGACCCAGGCTTGACTTGCCCCTGTCGGGCAAGACGGGAACCCCGTCGGCAATGTGAGTCGGGCAACGGATTGGCCTGCCCGGCATCGCGAGCGGGTCCGACGACTCACGACCCCTTGTTGGGGACGGTGGTGTCGGCCTCGTTCAGGTGCCTGGCGATCCGCTTCTCGCCCAGGAGGATGGCGATGGGGGTGCGAAAGAGGATCTGCAAGTCCAGACCCGCGCTCAAGTGGTGCACGTAGTAGACGTCCCACCTGATCCGCTCCGGCCATGAGATGGTCGCACCACCGCTGATCTGGGCCAAGCCGGTACACCCCGGCCGGACCCACAACCGCTGTCGCTCGAATTCGCTGTACCGTTCGACCTGGTCGGGCAGGGTCGGGCGTGGCCCGATGATGGACATGTCGCCCAGGAGCACGTTGAAGATCTGCGGCAACTCGTCGATCTTGGTCCGGCGGAGGAGCCGACCCAGCCGTGTGATTTCCGGGTGATCCAGCGGGACCGTCTCCTTGGGATCAGGCGTTCGATCGGCCCGCATGCTTCGGAATTTCAGCACGCGAAATGGCCGTTCGTCCATGCCGATCCGGGTCTGGGTGAACAGGACGGGACCGCCGCCGGTCAGCTTGATGGCCGCCCAGGCACCCAGTAGGATCGGGGAGAGCAAGACAAGGGCGACGGTGGCTGCGACGACGTCAACCAGACGCTTGACCGGCAGGTACCAACCGCGCGGGCGCTGCCTCACCTGTTGGGTCCAATCGAGGTTGTTGCCGGTGTCATCCATCGCGGTAGATCCGGTTGTGCGCTGGGACCGGCTCGCGCCACGGCCTGAAGCCACGTCGCCACGACCCCAGCTCGTCCGGGTTCCCCATGGGGGTGACGGCCAGGATCCGGCACGCCCTGGGGATCAGGATAGCTGAAGGGAGGGATGCTGCCAACCTGCCGCGGTTGGGGGCTAGGGGTCCCCTGGCCGGCAGGATTGGGCACTGTCGTTTATGGCCAGGTTCGGGGCAGCGCCTGCTCGGGGCGGTCCCGGCGAATTGGGTGCGTCAACTGGTATGGGTCTTCGAGGTCGGTGTGATGCGTTCTGGCCGAGGCGGCGTCGGCGCAGGGACCCCCGAGCTTCAGGGCTATCCGCCCGGCTGGGAAATCTCTCGCCAACAGCTTGTCACCCCGCAGCAAAGCAGGGTAGAGTGACCTTGACGAGTCTTCCCATGAATCTGGTTCAGCACACTGGTCTACGTTCATGACCACTGAGATGCCACACGATCAGGACCACACAGATCCCGCGCTGGAAGGGCAGCCGGTCGTAGCGGAGGTGCGCGATCGCATTGAGGGGAAACGGCTTGCGGGGCGGCGGCGCCACACCTGGCGGGTCATTCTGGCTCTGACGGTTTCGGCGGTCCTGCTGCTGCTCGCCGTGGGGCTGCGAAGGGATCAGGCCCGGCGGAAATTAGTCTTGAATGACCTGCGAGAAGTGGCCCATACGCTGGACCGATGGGTCCACGAACAGGGCGTACTAACAGGGCACCCTGCCCTGCCACGAGATCTGCAAGACGTCTTCGGTGAATCGATGCCAAGCATCAATGAACGGTTCGAATACGCGAGCCCGGAGAAGCGGCACCTCGCCGTCCGGGGGGAGATGCCGGTCGCCCTGATCGTTCCCCGAGAGCCCGTCAAGCTAACGTTGGGCGGCGCGGGTCGTCCGGTTCTGCTTTGCCAGAAGGCCAGTTTCCAAGTGAAGTGGTTCACCGAGGAGGAGCTCGTCCGTCAACGCCAGAAAGAAGATCACAAGGTGGCGGTACGTCGGAGGACCTCTGACATCCGGGCTGAGCCCTGATCCCCCTTTCACGCCGCCGGTCCTGTCTGTCCAAACCCAAGATGCCCTGAGAACCGGTTCGGCCCCGCTGGCGGGTTTTGACCGGCCCGACGCTCCACGCCTGAACCCACGCGGGCTCCGAGTCAGCGCACCCACCGGGAGACGCCCTGCTGACGAACGCCTGCGCCGACCAAGTTACGCCAAGGACTTACGATCCCGAGTGTCAAACTTGGGCCAAGCCTGCCCGTCTGAGGATCCTCGATTCTCTTTCACGGCCATCCCGGCCGTGGCTCGAGGCGCAGAAATTGACCGGGATGCGTACCGCCTGCTGCCCAATCACGAACCGCAAGGCCATGTCACGCTGGACCAATCCGCCCCGTGGACTTGGCGTAGCCCCGGGTTATTTCTTGGGGATCAGGAAGACGGTGCCGCACTTGCTGCACTTGTGCGTTTTACCGCGATCCGACTCCGCCCGCCGGACCATCTGACCACACTTTGGGCAGCCCACGGCCACGGTGCAGGCGGGCGCTTGCGGGGTGGGGCGAAGCTCAGGCGTTTGCCTCTGCGGGATCAAGAAGACCGCGCCGCACTTGCCGCAGTTGCCGTTCCTCCCGCGAGTCGATTGGGGAAAGGCCAACACTTGGCCACATTGGGGGCAGCCGATGTTGACCGTCGCCGGTTCGGCCTCACCAGGCCTCTGACCGGACGACGGCTTCTCCTCCTGCGCAGACGGTTCGCGCCGCGCGAGGCGATCGGGACGCTTGCGTTCGCGCTTATGCCGCAGCCGCCTCAAGCGCGCCTCGCGATCCGCCGTCGATTCGGGCTCGACGCGCGCCGGGATGGGCTCGCCGGTAGCCTGCTCGTAACAATGACGGAACAGCAGCTCAAACTCCCTGCACTGAAGCCTGCGGACGATGATCTCGGCGTCCCGGTCAAATTTGCCGGCCCGCACCTGCTCGACCAGATCGACAAAGAGGAACGGCTCCCACGTCTCGCCAAGCTCCATGAGCCCCTTGAATCGTTTCAACAACGGTTCGGTCGCCTCGCCGATCGTCTTGATGGCGTACTGGGCCAGAGGGGCATAGATCGGATAGTCGGCGAGCTGCTGGAGGGCGGCCTTGGCGCGATCGGCGCGCCCGAGCTGCCGCTCGCAGAACCCCGTCAGGTAGTGGCACTCTGGTTCCGCAGCCGCCTGGGCGACCATGGCGGCCTCGACGGGCCAGCCATTCCATAGATACAACAGTGCTCGGACGGCGACGGTCATGGCCTCGTCCCCCGGCGCTGCTCGTCCGAGCAGCTTGGCGTCCTCGATCTCGTCGAGCCGGTCCTTGGCGAACTGCTTCGGACGCGCCTGCCACTGCAACCCGGGCAGCTCCGCCCCGCCCGACAAGAACAGGCCCGCCACCTCCGGTGCGAGTTGCGATGCGTCGAGTTCAATCATGGTTCCCACCCCCATACCAGCAGACTCGAGACCGGGCCTCATACGTTCTTGTCGGTTCGACTGCCCGTCCGTACCGGCCTCGTGTCAAATCGAAGACCCAACTGTAGAGCCGGCACACCGGCGCCTGATGATACCATGGCAGATCAGAACGCGACCTTCGGCGTTTCCTTGGCCTGTTCGGGGGCCTTGAAGTACTCCGCCTCTTCCAACCCGACCCAGTTGGCGAAGAACCGGCCGACGAACTCCTTGCGATACGTGTTGGCCGCCCGCACCGCGTCGTTGAAACGCTTGCGCGCGACGGTCAGGCGGTTCTCCGTACCCTCGAGCGAGTCTTGCAGCTTCAGGAAGCTCTCGTTCGCCTTGAGCTGCGGATACGCCTCGCGCAGAACGAGCAACCGCGACAGCAGGCCGGAGATGTTGTTCGCGGCCGCCATCTTCTTGCCGCGCGTGTCGGCCTGGAAATACTGCGTTCGCGCTTTGGCGATATTCTCGAACAGCTCCTTCTCGTGCTTGGCGTAGCCCTTGACCGTCTCGACCAGGTTCGGGATCAGGTCGTGCCGGCGCTTGAGCTGGTTCTCGACCTCGGACCACGCACTGTCGACGGCCTCGCCCAGCCCGACCGCCTTGTTGTAACCGCCGACGACGGTACTGATCCCGCACCCGCCGCAGATGACGGCGAGCACGACGAAGACCACCAGGCAGGTCAGCCAGACCGGCCAACCCCTGCGTCTGCTTACGGGTTGATCCATGATCGCTGCTCCACAATGGCCGCAGAACTGTGCGGCCGGTGAAACGCTACTGCCACATCGAGGACACGACTTACCAGCCACCGCTAGCACCTCCACCGCCGAAACCGCCGCCCCCGCCCCCGCCGCAGCCACCGAAGCCACCGCCGCCGCCCCCGCCGAACCCGCCACCCCAGCCACCGCCGGAACGATACGACCGGTGGTGACCGAAGAAGATCGGCAGGCCCCAGAACCCCAGCCACCGCCGCGACAGCCGGGACAGAACGATGATCGCGACGAAGAGCGCGAGCATTGGGCCCATGCCGCAGGCGGCCGTCTGACCGCCGCGCCCCATACGAGCCCGTCTGCGCGGGGCCTTGACCTTCGGCACGCCCGACAGCGTGACGCGGTAGTGGGCGGCCAGGCGATGCAGGACCGCCGTCACGCCGTCGTGGATGCCCTTGGCGTAGTCGCCGCGGCGGAAGTTGGGCTGGAAGTGCCCCCGACCCACCGTGCCCAGAAACGAATCCGGCAGCGGGCCCTCCAACCCGTAGCCCGTCTCGAAGGTGTACTTGCGGTCGCGAACCGCCACCACCAGGAGCAACCCGTTGTCCTTGCCCTTCCGGCCAAGCTTCCACGCCTCGGCCAATCGAAGCGCATATTCCCGAATCGGGTCGCCCTCGGTGGTCGGCACGGTCAGGACGATGAACTGGGCGGTCGTCTTCTGCTCGAGCTCTTGGAGGTAACCGAGGAGCCTGCGCTCGGTTTTGGGGTCGATCACGCCGGCCAGGTCCTCGACATATTGCTTCGGCGGCGGGGGGGCCGCAGCAAGAACCGACCTCGCAGCGACCGCGGTCGCAACAACCAACATCACCGCAAACGGCAACCGGCGATGGTCAGACGTCCATGTGGTTGACATAGTCGCTCAGCCGCTCGACATCGCGATAGAACCGCTGGAACGAGACGAAGTCGCTGCGGGCCGTGCCGTCGGACACCTCGCGGACGCCCCCCAGCTGGATGCCGGTCAGCTCCCGGGCCGAGGCCAGGATCGCACGGTCGGTCGGCGGACACGGGGCCTTTTTCAGCCAGAACACGCCCCGGAGCACGCGAAGCGTCCGGACCAACGCATCCCGACACAACGGGCTCAACAGCTTGTCCTTGCCGGCCGAGGCCAACAGGCCCTGGCGCAGGTTGATCAGCTCGCTCTTGAGCTCCCGTTCGGCCTGGAGCCGCATGTGTCGCGGTTCGAATTCCAGCGACCCGAAGACGTCGGACCCCACCACCGTGACGTGAAGCTGTTGGATCTCCAACAGTGCCAGCGGGAAGCTGTCGCGGCTCTCGTCGATGTACGCGGGCGTCATCATGAGCGGTGCTTGCAGATGCCGTCGGCCCAGACGCATCCCGCAGCGACGAAGCTGATCCACCAATAGCAGGTCCATCCCGCCCAGGACGGCTACGCTCCGCACCAGGGTGCTTTTCGGCGAGTAGTCGTCGGTCGTGACCTGTCCGAAGACGGCCAGCGACCGCAGGTTGTCGGCCCCGAGCCTGATGAGCAGTTCGGCCAGGTCCTTGACCGGCTCGCGCGCAGGCTCGGGCAGCTTGTCCAGATTGATGACCGGTTGACGCACGAATCGGCTCCTCTCGACCGCGGTTTCCAGGCTCTCGGGCCATTGTAACGATCGCCCGAAGTCCCGCAAGCGGTGACGAAACGCCGGTCTGGCCGATCGTCCACCGACCAGACGGGCTAGAATGGCAAGAGGGCACCGTGCATCATTGCTGCACCTTCTCTAGTCGTGTGGACCGTTCCCTGACGGTCGCGGAGCTGAGGGGTCGCCGTGTGTCGTCGGGACGCGGTGAGCGCAGACCGCCATGGCCGCCCAAACCAGCATCGTCGCCCACAGGTGCACGCCGACGGCGCGGAGGTACGGCAACGTCACCGCCTCAGTCACCAGCGACGCGGCGGCGGCGATCCAGAACCACCAGGCCACGCGTCCCAGGCGATTGGGCCGACCGGCCTGGCCGTCGCGGATCCGCTGCACCGTCAGCAACACCACCGGATACAACAGCAACGGGTAGTAGTGCGTCCAGACGATGGGTGAGCCGAACAGACCCCACACCAAGAACATCGCAAACTCGAAGTGGGCGCGCTGGGGTTCGGTGCGAGCGGCCGGGTGTCGCCCCACGGCGATGGTGACGACGCTGATCGCCAGCATCACCGCAACGTAGACCGCCTGCATAGCACGAGGCGGCAACGAGGCGAGATTGACCTGGAACGGCTTGCGCCTGGTGCCGGCCTGAACATCACTCAGCAACCGGCGGATCACCATGGACAACGATTGATTCGAGTATCTCGCGGCGCGCAATTCGGCCACTTCGAACTGTGCCAGCGGCGTTTGGCGGCGGAGGACCTGCTGATAGTAGTTGCGATGCGCATCCAGCCAGCTTTCGGGTCCCATGGCGGCGAGCGTCATGGCACCGCCGAGCAGTCCGGCCCAGCCTAAAGTCGCGAGGACGGCCCGCCACTGACGCTTGAGGGCCAGGAAAACGACGAGCGTCACCAGGAACGGCTTGACGAGCACGGCCACCGCCAGCGGCACCCCCGCTGCCCATGGGCGCTCCATGCCCACCAGCCACCACGTCAGCAGGCACAGCAGGCCGATCAGGATCGAGAGCTGTCCAAGCACCAGACACGCGTGGACAAAGGGCAAGATCATCAACACCGGCACAACGGTCGTGGTGATCGGTGAAGGCCTGTGAGCCGGAACCAGGGCGCGACCGATCATGGCGACCGACAGGAGCAGCGCCGGGATCGACATGGCGGTCATGATCCCGGCACCGAGCCAGCAGGGCAGGACGGCCAGTGGGGCCATCAACACCGTGAAGAACGGCAGGTAGTTGCGCACGCCCGCGTCGGACGTGATTTGGCCGGTCTCGATGAAATGACGCGCCGTCACGTAGAACGGGACGTAATCGCTCGTGCCGACGCCCTTGGTGTAGGGCGCCCTGGCGCGATAGGCGGCCACGGCGATCATCGCGGCGGCGTAGATGGCCCCGACGATCAGCAAGATCCGCCACCAGCGTGCCGGTTGTTGTGGGGTGGGGTCCATATGCGGATCGCCACTCACACGGTCGTTGCGGTCCGATCGGACGGCCAACCACGGCGGATCGCGCCGATGCGCTACTTCATGTCGGCCAACGCCTGCTCGTAGACCGCGTAATCCGCCTGGCCGAACAGCACGAAACGTACCTCCTTGAGCTCGGGATGCTCGGCGAGGAACTCGGCCGCCGTCTGAAGGGCGATGCGGGACGCGTCTTCGATGGGATAGCCATACACGCCGCAACTGATCGCGGGAAAGGCGATCGTCTCGGCCCCGTTCTCGACGGCCAACTGGAGCGAGCGGCGGTAGCAGTGGGTCAGCAGTTCCGGCTCGCCCTTGTCACCGCCGTGGTAGACCGGTCCGACGGTGTGGATCACGTGTTTGGCCGGCAGGTTGTAGCCCTTGGTGATCCGGGCCTCGCCGGTGGGGCATCCGCCGAGGGTCTTGCACTCGGCCACCAGCTTGGGACCCGCCGCCCGGTGGATCGCCCCGTCCACCCCGCCGCCACCCAGCAGCGACGAATTGGCGGCGTTGACGATCGCGCCCACCGCCTGTTTGGTGATGTCCCCGCGGACCAACGTCATGCGATCGAGCACGTCAGCCGTCATGGCACACCTCCCGTCTGTACCGAGTCCTCCAGGATCGCCCCCATCGTCCGGCAAACCGTCCCGCCCGTCCAGCGAAAAAGGCGGCAGGCACAGTGTTTCTCGGGTGCATCCAAGAAATCATGCCGTTCGTGCGGCAAGGTCAAGGGACGACCCGCAAGGGTCGGACCTTGGCCATGTTGTCGAGGTCGCGAGCGGCCTCACGGCCAAGCTCAGCCTCGTTCCTCGGCTTCGCTTGACCGTGCCACCCCTCTACACCGAAACAAAGATGCACCCACGTTTCTCAGCGGGATGCCTTGAAGACACGCACGTCTTCCGGACCGATCTTGACGTTGAACGACAACGGATCGGTGGCGTCATTCCACGCGACGCGCCGGCCGTGGACCCTCTCCACAAGCGTGGCGTGCCGCGTCATCCCGGCGCGCAGGTCGATGGTCACGGAGCTGGACTGCGTCTCCGCGGTCGCGTTGAAGGCCGTCAGGTAGATGGTCCGGCCCTGCCCGAAGCGCTCGAGCCACACGTTTGGGTTGCTCGACGCCGCCAGCGTGACCGGTTGCCAGCCGGCCTGCGTGATCGCCGCCAGGATCGGCATATATTCTGCGTAGGTCGGCCGATCGCGGGCGATGCGGACCGGGTTGTCCCAGTACCACTTGCCCGTCGTCGGCGACGACGACTGATGGCCCGGCCAGACGCCGTAGAAGACGCATCGCTTGATGTAGCGGGCCTGGTGCTCGGTATCGAGATCGGCGTATTGCAGCAGGCAGAAGGGCTTGGCGCGGCCCATGAACCGGACGAAGTTGAAGTCCGCGTCCGACTTGGGCGCCCACCGGCCCTCGGGCATCCAGTTCTCCTCGCCCCCCATGACGTCGAGATAGGGCGCGGCGAAACACGTGCCGGGCGCGCAGTTACCGAACAGCAGCATGTCCCGCATCCGCACCCGCGCCGCCATCCGCTTGGCGTACGAGACGTGCGAGAATTGCTGCTGGAGCGTCGGCCGACGGGCCGAGTCGAACGTCAGCGGCTCGTCGGCATACGGCCAGTGGCTGCGGCGGTAGTTCAGGTTGTTCGTGTAGCACTCCATCGTGTCGAGGTAGACGCCGTCGACCCGGCCCGGCAGGAGCTCGGCCGACTCGAAATCGCCGTTGGCCAATAGGTTCTCGGCCTTGCCCGCAATCGTCAGGCGCACGTCATCAACCCACAGTGTGGTGGGGTCCGGGAACCACGGGCTGTTCACCAGCAGGACCTTGATCGCGAACGGCCGGCATGGCGCATTGACCTTGTGCGTGAACCGCCGCCACTGGCCGTCGATAGCCTTCAGGTCGACGTGGTGGCTGCTGACGGTATCGTCCTTTGACTGAAACTCGATGGTCCAGCGGAGTCCCGTCCCCTTGGTGGGCATGTTCTCGCCCCGCGCCCAGAACGAGAACTCGAACGGCCCCGCGCCCTGGCCGGCGTAGTACAACGTCTGCGACATCCCGCGGACGTAGTGCTCCCAGTAATTCTTCGACCGAGCCGGATCCAAACGAACCGATTGCTTGCCCGACGCCTTGTGTCGCGCGTCGATCTCCAGCCCCGGGCGTTCCGTCGTGCGATACAGGTTCCACCCGTCCAGGCACCACTGTTTCCACGTCCGCGTGGCCTCGTGGATCACCTCGCGGTCCCAGTCTCCCGAGGCGAAGTGTGCTCCGGGTGGCGGTGGAATCCGCGCGCTGGGGTTGACGATCATCATGTTCTCATTTCGGCCGTTCGGATTGCGGAAGAAGTAGCCCTGCGGATTGCCCCAGTTGTCCTCGATGTAACCGCCGAGGTAGCCAGCGAATCGGTGACGCAGCTCAGGCGGGATCTCGGGGCCGGTTCGGGTCAGCATCTTCTTGGCCCGGACGATGGCGGCGGCCGGATCGATCGCGCCGGTGGTCTCGGCGAACTTAGCGTGTGCGGGCGATTCGTGGTGGTGGATCCACGGCTCGACGTACTTCAACGAGGCCATACCCTCCCGCTCGTCCCAACCGATGTTGCTCACCGCCTCGATGAACTGGAAATGCAGGTCCTTGTGCCCGCCGGGAATGGACTTGGGCGTCAGGAACGCGATCCACAGCCCCTCGCGCCGGACGCGCTTGTTCACAAACGCCCAGTCGAACAGGCGGTGGTACCGCTCCGTCGCCCCGCGATACCCGTCGCGCGGGTCGAATCGGAACAAGTACGCCGTAAACGACCCGCGGTTGGCCCATCGCCCGGCCTCGGGCGATAGACCCAGATCGAACCGGATCCGCAGCTCGCGTCTGGCCGCGTCGTACTCGGTCTGGAACACACGGGGTTCGTCCACGGAGGTGCCCAGGCACAGCCCCGCGCCGTCGGCGCCCTGGACGCAGGCGATCGGATAACGGCCGTCATAGCCGTCGCGGCCCGCCCCGTACCACTTGTGGTTACGATACAGCCGGCCGGCCTCAATCGTCCTGCTGGCCCGGAAATGGTCGTGCCAGACCCCACCGACGGCGTCAAACGGCACGGCCAGCACCGCGCTGATCGCGCGGTCGTCCTTACGGAGGCCCTCAAACCGGCAGCGGATCTCGATGCACGCCTCGCACGGTTGATAGGTCAACAGCCCGCGCAGGTCGGCCTGCGGGATAATGAAGTCCTGACACACCCGCGCGTCGATCCGCTCGCATTCGGATGTCGGCGAGACGATCCGATACCTGGCCGCCCTGAGCGTCACGCCCCGATACCAGGCCGTGCAATCCGCCCCGGGCGCCGTCAACGTGATTTCAACACGTTTCAGGGGTCTGTCCGGGCACAACACTTTCGCGTTGAGCTGCGGCCCGTGGTCGTACTGCCCGAAGTAGGCCGACTGCTCGGGCATCCGCCCGCCGCCGACGTAGACGCCGTAGACGTTCATCGCCAGACGGGCGTTCATCCACCCCGCCGCCGTCGAACCCATCTTGGCCCGGCACCACCCGGACAGGATCAACGGCTCGGGGCGCGACTGGCTTAGCGCGACGACCCGCCGGGGCCACCTGTCCGCCCCGCCGTCAACACGCAGCCACGCGCGCCCCCCTGCACTGACGCCGGGCTCGATAACGGCGCCGGCCAGGTCCCATTCGCCACGACCGTTCGCGAAGTCGCCATCGCCGGTCAGGTCCGGCGCGTTGGGCTCGGCCAACACCTCCTCGAACCTGACCAGCGGGACCGACGCGATCGGCACGACGCGCTCGTTGATCGTCAACCGGGCAGCGGAACCATTGTTACGGTTCACAACGAGGCCCAGCCCATCGTCGGTCCAAAGCGCAATGGTCTCCAACGTCTCGCGAAGGTTCGACTCCTGCGCAGAAAACGGCAGGGCAACCACGAAGATGCGCACGGCCGTTGCGAGCATGGCGCCCATCTCGAAGACTCCCATTGACCTGCCGGGCAGAACTATACCATCATCCAACGGGCCGGTCGCACAGGCGGACTCTTGTTCGGTACCACACCGGGCCGGCACAGCCGGCCCGTGACCGCGCGTCGGATCACGCGATATCGCAATCGGCAAGCGCGGGACGCGCAGGCGTTGTTGGCGGGCCGTGCGGGTGATAGAATCGTTTGTAGGGGCGGTCCTACCACCACGGCGGCCAGGGAGCAGATGTCCCGGGGCTCGTCCTGAACGGGTGCGTACTGGTGAGCCGAACAGGTGTCCTGAGTGCGTGGGTCCTGGTAGCGGCGTCAGCGACGGCCGCCGCCCAGATCAAGGTCACGGGTCGAGTGATCCATGCCGGCTTTCCCGGTGGGGCCGGGGCTGACTACTACCGTCCGGGCACGTGGTGTCCTCTCGTCGTGTCGCTCCAGAACGCGGGCACGGAGCACGCGCCGGGGCGCCTGATCCTCCGCCAGCGCGACAAGGACGGCGACGTGATGGTCGCCGAGGCCCTGGTGACCTTGACGGCGGACGGCCAGGCCAGGCCCTACCGGTTGGATTTCGTCGCCAACCGACCGGAACGGGCGGGCGCCTTCGAGGTCAGCCTGCTGCACGCCGAGACCGGCCAGCGTAGCGCGCGGATTCTCCAACGCTTGCTTGCTGATCTGCGCGGACTGATCATCGTATGCCTAATCGGATATGACGGCGGCGTGTACCTGACCACGGTCGTGGTCACCATGCTGGTGCATTCGGCGGGGTGGGTTGAGGGGACGGCCCAGGTCGAGATCGTTGCGACCGCCATCCTGACGCCCATTTTTTTT
>CAYOGX010000022.1:0-14679 GCA_964403235.1 uncultured Planctomycetales bacterium
CAACCCGATTTATCCGGAACTGACGGCCGAACAGCAGCAGTACGTCGCGTCCGCGATCCGCGACGTGTGCGGCTGAGCGGTACTGTGGCGAAACGGGCGACACAGCCGGGCCTACTGCCCCCTTGCCAGCGGCACGATCTCGCGCCGGACGCGGTGCAGCAGGTCGTCCAAGGTGCCGGCCATCAGGTAGACCTTGCCGCGAACGTGCAGCCGTCTGCCCGGCGGGCACTTCGGCCAGATCGGGTCGGCGTGGACGCACGGGATGTCGGCGTTGCTCAGAATGCTCCGCGGCCGGGGCCAGGCGATCGCGAAGACGTGCCTGCCGTCCTTGCTCGTCACCGCCACGACCGGCGCGTCGACGATGTCCTTGCTGGCTCCCCACAGGCTGCCGTCGCGGACGGGCGGTCCGCCCTGGACGGGATAATGGCACAGCGACCGCTTGCCGCTGCCGCGGTTGGTGTCGGCCATCTTCCGCCACGCCCCGCCGGTGTGGATCCAGGTCCGCTGCAACGTGCGATCCTCGAACATCGTCTTGGCCAGGACCGAGCAGAACTGCACCGAAACCGGCACGGGCGCGGACCGGCTGTTCTGCAGCCAGAACTCCAGATCGACGTCGTCCGGGTTGGGCGACAGCCGGCCGCCGACGATCTGATTGTCGTACGTCCATTCGAACCACAGCGAACCGCCCTCGCTTTGGCGCCAGACCTTCGCCAACGGCGCGGACGGGACGCGCGGCGGCATGTCGTCGCGGTGATGGTCGATGAAGTCGAGCGTGTCGGTGTGGACGGTCTCGGGGAATCGCAGGTGGACCTCGCCCTTCATCCAGGGGGCCTTGATCAGCGCGACGTGCTGCACGCCGTCCGGCGGGACGGTCAAGGGCCTGACGGTGATCTTGCCGACGGGCGTCGGTTCGCAACCCGCCTGGACGCGCAGCCGCTGAGGGACGTCGTCAGACGCCACTAGGAACACCGCGCCAAAACGATCTGGCCCTTCGCTGAACACCTGCACGCCGTCGAGGTCGCCGACGCGCGAATGCGCCAGCGCTCGCCAGCCGGCGCTCTGGTGGCAATAGATCCGCGGCCAGCGGTAATCGGTCAGGCCGGTGATGATCACCGGCACCAGAGCGCGTCCGCCCTGCAAAACGAACTCCGCCAGGTCCCCGTCGGCCTGCACGATCGGTGGGAAGTCGGTGACCTTCTTGCCCTTCTGCACGGCCGTGACGCGCGGCGACTTCGACCCATACCAAACGACCTCGCGTCGCGGCGTGTCAGCGGCGTTTGGATCCCCGTAGGGCAGCCAGAACGCGTGAAACTCGATCGCGTCACCGCGCTGCAGTCGCAGCGTCTCGGCATTCGGCACCAACAGCAGCCGCGTATCGCCCGACGTCTCGCACCAGACGCTAGCGGCGGGTCCGATGTCGCCGCCGCCCGCGCTGGCCGACCAGCGACGCAGCACGATCGCGTTCGATCCTTTCGGCTCGCCGTAGACGGCGGCGAAGGCGTTCTCGCTCGGTAGCGGCAGCCCGCGAATCGCGAAGTGATCGACCCAGAACCCGAGCGCCCGGTCGTCGATGCCCGTCGCGGCGAACCGTTTATAGCGCAGACGCTGCACCCACGACGCCACCGTCAACAGGCGGAAGTTCTCCTTCGCGCTGGCCACGGTGACCGGCTCGAGGGCCTCGTACCGAACGTGGATGAAGTTGCGCAGCTCGTCGGCCTGCGGCAGCTCGACCGTGCGGACGGTCGCCTTGATCTTGCCGTCGGTGGACAGATACTCCAGGCCGATGTCCATCCAGTTCGGACCCGTGCTGTGGTACGTCGTGCCGCGGTAGACCAGGTACTGCCACGCGTCGCCCGTCTTGTACGACAGGAAGCTGTGGCCGGCGACGTTGTCATGTTGCGGCTGCCCGGACCAGAACGACGTCTGGCTCATCGCACGGAAATCGGCGACGGCCACGCCCGGCAAGCCCGCGAACTTGAACGGCACGTAGCACGTCGTCTCCGTCACCCCCGTCGAGCTGTGGAAGTAGTCCATCCACGCGCCCAGCGACGAGAACTGCTTGACCATATGCCCGCCCCAGTTCTGATAGAGATGGAGCGACGTGACCGTGCAAATCTCGTCGGCCCCGAGGTGCAGCGGGAAATAGGTCTCGCTGAACGGCGTGTCCGCGGGGTTGTAGAACTTCTCCTCCTTCTCGCCCGCGAAGTTCTTCGAGATCTGGACGACGACGGGCAGCGGATGGCCGGCCTCGTCCAGCAATACGCCGCCCTCCACCGAGCCCCTATCTCCACGGGTGTTCTCGTGACAGACGGTGATCGTTCGCGGTCTCGCGTCGTTCCTGACGCGGAACCGCACCGTCTCATAGCGGTTGGGATGGTGGTAGAAGTGCCCCTGGAACCCGCCCGTGCTCAACGAGCCGATCGTGTAGCAGCCGCGGACCCGGTCGTATCGCACCGGCGCGACGGCCTCGAGGCTGTCGAACGCGTTATCCGGCAGCGGCTCGGTCTCGCCGAACAGCGCGAACGCAAACGTCTGGGTCGTCTTGTCCTTGAAGGGTTTTGCGGCGAACGTTCGGTTGACCAGTCCCTCGACGCGGACGGCCTTGGCGCCGAAATCCGCTACCGCATGCCACGTGATCGAGGTGAGGATCTTGTCCGGGTAGCAGTACAACGCGAGGTCGCCCTTGAGCGGCGCGAGCTTGCCTTTCTCATCCGCCACCCTCACGTCCAGCCAGTGGACCTCGCAGAACCAGGGCCCGCGGCGGTACAGGTTGATGCGAGACGGTTCGCCATTGTGCTTCGAGGAATACGTCTTGGCGTCATCGCCGTCGACCCTCAGCGACAGCCAAGTCTTCTGGGTCGTCGCGTCGAGCAGCCGGTGGGGCTTGCGCAGCTCGCCGATCAGGCGGTAGGTGTCTGCCTCGATCTCGAACGCCGTCCGGCCGCCGTCGGTGTAACGGACCTCCAGCTTGGGCCTATGGTCGACGGGCTGGCGTTCAAAATCGCGCCGCCAGGCTGCCGCGTCCATCACCGGCGCTCCAACCCAAAGAACGATGGCCGCTGTTCGCATGGGATGATCATCTCCAAGGTATCCCGTCGCTCGGGCGCTGCCGTTCGTAGTCGCTCATGGTGTCGATGTCGGACACCACGCTGTCGGTCTCGACGTCGACGTAGTGTGCATGTTCGGCGAAACCCGCCAAGACGTCCCGCAGTGTGGCGGTGGGATCGGCCGCCAGCGCCGCGTCCACGACACGGCGGGCCAGGACCACTGGATGGCCGGTCTCAGCGCCAAATCGCGGCATGGTGACAGCGGCGGCGTGGCGCAGATGCTCACCCACCAGTTGGCGAATGACGTCGGCCGTCACCCGCGGCTGATCGACCAGGGCGATCACGCAGCTCGTCGCGTCGGGCGGCAGCGCGGCCAGGCCGCACCGCACCGAACTGAACATACCCGATTCGTACGCGGGATTCTCGACGACGTGAACGTCCAGCCCGGCCAGTTCTCGGGCCAGGCGGACGCGCTCATGTCCCAGGACGACGCACACTGGGCGCAGCCCAGCGGCCAGTAGCGTCTCAGCGACGTGGCGGAGGATGCTCCGGCCGGACCAGTCCAACGCCTGCTTGAGCTGCCCGACGCGTCGCGACATCCCCGCGGCCAGCAGCACACCGGCGGTCCTGGCGGGCTGGCCGACGCGATCAGGGCTGGTCGAATCCGCGGGCACGAAGGATCTTCTCCGGCGTCATGGGCGTGCTGTACAGGCGGCAGCCCGTCGCAGCCGCGATGGCGTTGGCGATCGCGCCGACGCCCGGAACGTGCACGGGCTCGCCGATGCCCTTCGCGCCGTGGCCTTCGCTGGCCGACGGATCGCCCTCGATGATGATCGTCTCGACCGACGGCGCGTCCTTGGCCGTCGGCAACCGGTAGTCGGTGAACCCCTGCGTCGTCACGTGGCCGTCGTCCGAATCCTGGACGATCTCCTCGCACAACGCCATGCCCAACGCCTGGACGAACCCGCCGCTCGCCTGACCGCTGACGGACGCGGGGTTGATCGCCCTGCCGCAGTCGATGGCCGAGATCGCCCGCACCACCGTCACCTCGCCCGTGGTCGGATCCACACGGACCTTCACCCCGTTGACACAAAACGCGTGCGTACTGGGAATCCGACCCGACGAGGCCGTCACCCCGATTGGCTGGCCCGCGCCCAGTTCCGCGAACCCGATCCCCGTCGTCGGCTCGTCTCGGACGAACACACGTCCGTCGGACACCTCGAGGTGGTCCTCGGCCCGGTCGAGCTCCTCCGACGCCAGCGCCTTGAGCTTCTCGACCAACTTGCGGGCGCCCTGGCGGACCACATTGGTCATGTTGAACGTCACCAGGCTGCCGCAACTCGGTGCGGCCAGCGGCGCGCTGTCGGTGTCGCCGATGACGAGAGACAACCGGTCCAGCCCGATGCCCAGCTCCTGCGCCGCCACCTGCGCGATGCTCGTCGCTGATCCGGACAGGTCGGTCGAACCGATCGTCAGGCCGACCGTCCCGTCCTCGTTCACCTTGAACACCGCCCCACAGGGGGACCCGCCCGTCCGCCACTCGCCACACGCGAGTCCCCACCCCTCGCCGTCGCCCGCCGGGTCGCCCGCCATCTTGTCGGCCACGGCGTCCAGGCAGCGATAAAACACATCATGCTGGATGGTCGTGCCGGTGAACGTCGTGGCCCCCGTTCGCAGGGCGTTCTTGCGTCGCAGGTCGATCGGGTCCATCCCCAGCTTGGACGCCAGCACGTCCATGTGCGATTCCAGCGCGAACGTCATCTGCGGGAAGCCGGGCGCCCGAAACGGCCCGGTGTTGAACTTGTTCGTGTAGATCGAGTGCGACTCGAGATGGACGTTCGGGATTCGATACGGCCCGCGCGCCGCCTCGCACGCCCCGCCCGCCGTCAGCGGGCCGCAATCGCAGTACGCGCCATTGTCCACCAGGAACAGCACCTTCCGCGCCACCAACGTCCCGTCCCGGTTCGCACCCGTCTTGACGCGGATGATCGTCGCCGCCCGCGGACGCGAATCGACCAACTCGTCCTGCCGTGAATAGTGCAGCCGGACCGGTCGGCCGCACGCCATCGCCAACGCCGCCGCCATCGGCTCGACGAACATCGGCACCTTGTTCCCGAACCCGCCGCCCGTCTCCATCGTCACCACGCGAACCTTGCTCATCGGGATGTCCAGGTAGCTCGCGATCGCGTGGCGGGCGATGAACGACCCTTGGGTCGAGGCGTACACGGTCACCCGTCCGGCCGGCTCCGGCTGGGCCACTGCAACGTGTGTCTCGATATGGCCCTGATGCTGCGGCGCGGTGCGGTACTCCTCCTCGACGATCTCGTCGGCCTCGGCGAAACCGGCCTCGACGTCGCCCTCCGCGATCACCAGGCTGCTGGTGTTGTTGCCCTTCGTGCCCTCGATGGGCATGCCGAAATAGCCGCTCGTGTATGCCTCCGGGCGCTCGTGGATCTGCGGCGCGTCGGGCTTGAGCGATTCTTCCACGTCCAGCACGGCTGGTAGCAGCTCGTATTCGACCTTGATCAGCGACGCTGCCTTCTCTGCGATCGCCACCGTCTCCGCCGCCACCAGCGCCACCCGATCGCCCACATAACGAACCTGATCGCGTGCCAGCAATGGCTCGTCGTTCAGCAACAGGCCCCAGCGCTTGTCGGGCAGATCGGTCCCCACCAACACCGCGTGTACGCCCTTGAGCTTTTTGGCCCGCGCGGTGTCGATCTTCTTGATCCGCGCCCGCGGCAGCGGGCTCCGCAGGATGGCGGCGTGCAACATCCCGGCCGGCCGCAGATCGGCCGTAAACATCGCCTTGCCCTGGACACGCTCGCGGGCGCCGAGCCGCTCGACCGGCTTGCCCACCAGCTCGCTGCCGCAATCGCACGGCGGCTCGAACGCCTTCTCGCCCCGCAGGACGGCCGCCGCCTCCTGGACCGCCGCTACGATGCCCGTGTACCCCGTGCATCGGCACAGGTTGCCGGCCAGCGCATGGCGGATCTCATCGTCCGTCGGGTCGGCGTTCCGGTTGAGCAGCGCCTTGGCGCTCAGGATCATCCCAGGCGTACAGAACCCGCACTGGACCGCCTCGCCCCGAACGAACGCCTCCTGGATCGGGTGCAGCGTGCCGTCTTCGTCGGCCAGCCCCTCGATCGTCGTGACCTTCCGTCCGTCCGCATCCATCGCCAACGTGATGCAAGAAGTCACCGGCCGACCGTCCAGCAGCACCGTACACGCGCCGCACTCGCCCTCGCCGCAGCCGTGTTTCGTGCCCATCAGGCCCAACGAATCGCGCAGCACCTCCAGCAGGCTCGCGTCGGTCTCGACCGCCACCTCGCGATCCACCCCGTTCACGGTGACCCTCAGCATCTGCTTGCTCATCGGCGTGTCCCTCCCGCCCGGACGTAGGCCTCCAGGATGACCTCGGGCACGAGACGACGGACAATGGTCCGACGGTGTTGGGCCGACGCACGGATGTCGCTGATCGGACGGATGTCGGCTGCGACCGCCTCGGCTGCCTCGGTCAACGCTTCTTCGTCCGGCGCCCGACCGGCCAGCAGCGCCTCAGCCGCCGGAACCCGAACCGGCACGGGGTGAACCGCGCCCAGGGCCAACCGCGCCTCGACGATCCGGCCCTTCTTGGCCGTCACCTGCGCTGCTGCGATCACCACCGCACAGTCCATGGCCTTCCGCGGCCCGTGCCGTCGATAGACGCTGCCGATCCTACCGGCCGGCTTGGGGATCCGCACCGCCAGCACGATCTCGCCGGCCTTGAGCGACAGCTTCCGCGGCCCGGACAGCAGCTCGTCGATCCGCAGACGTCGTCGTCCCTTGCTGCCGGCGACCTCGATCATAGCCTCGGCACACAACAGCGGCGGGATCGCGTCGGCCGCCGACGAGGCCGAACATACGTTGCCTACCAACGTCGCCGTGTTGCGGACCTGCTCCGAACCGATGCACGAGACCGCTTCGACTAGCGACGGTAGCCGGCGAGCGACCTGTTTCGACCGCGCTACCTCGCCCAGCGTCACCTGCGCCCCGATCCGCAGGACCCCCTTGCCCTCGACGCTGATCTTGTCCAGCCCGGGCAGCCGACGGATCGAAACGAGCTGTTTCGGCCGGTGCATCTTCCCGGTGGCGACGCGCGGCAGCACGTCCGTACCGCCCGCCACCACCCGAGCGCCGCCCCGCGGCTTGCGCAGAATCCCCAGCGCTTCCTTTAGCCGGGTTGGTGCTACGTATTCCATTGGCGGCTTACTCCTTCATCCAACGAGAACAACAAGATCTCGGCGCCCGGCCCGCCAGGCGTTGGTCTTGTCATCTGCGGCGCGGCGCCGGCGCCGTCACGCGGACACCGTCGTTTCAGCTCAAGCAATGCTCGATCGGGATTCTAGGTTTGGCTCTGCCCGCGTCAAGCGGCGGTTCCGCCGCCTAACCACTCACGCCTGATTCCCCAACGCCTCCGGACCCGCGTAGATCGTGGCCGACTCCCCGCGCACGAACCCCGCCACAAACATGTTCAGCCGACGCGCCAGATCGACCGCCAGCGCGGTCGGCGCCCCCACCGCCGCCACGTCGGAAACCCCCGCTCGGGCCGCCTTCGCCACCATCTCGAAACTCACACGACCGGACAGCATCACCACGCAGCGTTCCAGCGCCACCCGGCCACGCACCCCCTGACCGATTACCTTGTCCAGCGCATTGTGCCGCCCGATGTCTTCCTTGACGATCAGTGTCTCGGCAACCAGCTTGCCCGAACGCACCTCCGCCAACGCGGCCGCGTGCGTCGCACCTGTCGGTCTGAACAGACGCTGGTTCTGCCGCATCAACCCCGCCAGCGCCACGACGACCGCTCGCGACAACCTGCCGTCCGGGCGGTCGAACGGCTCGAGCGAAGACGCCACCTCGCGAATGGCCTCATAACCGCAGATGCCGCACGAACTGTATACCTTCCGATGCGCCGTCAGCCGCGTCTCCCAACCGACGCCCTTGGCGGGCGTCACCCGCACGACGTTGCCCCACGCGTCATCGCGCCGGAACGAAATCTCGCTGACCTCGGCTTCGGATTCGATGATCCCTTCGGTGACCAACCAGCCCAGCGCCAGGTCTGCCTCGTCCCCCGGCGTACACATGACCGTCGCCACGTCTTTGCCGGCCACGGCGATCAGCAGCGGTTCTTCACCGATCAGGTCGCGGTGGGTCTCGGTTAATCCCTCCGGGCCCAGCGCGTGGCAATCCACGCCGGTCGTTTCAACAAGATCGTCCTCGTCGTCAGCATGCATGGTCGTGTTCGAGGGTACTGCGAAATGCCTCAGTCGCAAGCCGCTCCGTCACGGTCGCGGCTCGGATTCAGACCACTTATCCTGAACCAGGACTCCGATACTAGGCGTTTTCCACCCTGGCCGCGCAGACCTTGTACTCGCCCGTCCATGTGATGTTGTCGAACGCGTCGTTCGTCAGCGCGTTCGCCGCGTTCTCGGCGAAATGGAACGGCATCCAGATCGTGCCGGGCCTGACGACCTCGCCCACGTCCGCCGCCGCCGCCACCTGGCCGCGACGCGAAATAACCTGGACCGTCTGGCCGTTCGATACGCCCAGCTTGGCCGCATCGTCGGCGTGGATCATCACGAAGTTGCCGGGCTGCTTGTCGGACGACACCGGCGACGGCCGCGACATGTTGCCGACGTTGTAGTGGTACAGCGTTCGACCCGTGCTCAGCAGCAGCGGGTATTCCTTGTCAGGCAACTCGGCCGGCGGACGGAAATCGATGGCCGCGAACTCGCCCAGCCCGCGGGCGAACTTATCCTTGTGCAGATACACCGTGCCGGGGTGGTCCCGCGACGGGCACGGCCATTGCAGCCCGACCTCGTCGATCCGGTCGTACCGGACGCCGTTCATGCTCGGCGTCAGGTCGGCCAGCTCGTCCCAGACCGCCTTCGGCGAATCGTAGCTCATCGCGTAGCCGCACGCGGTCGACGCGTCGCAGATGATCTGCCAGTCGGCCCGCGCTTGACCCGGCGGCTCGATCGCCTTGCGGACCCGCTGCACCCGTCGCTCGCTGTTGGTGAACGTCCCGTCCTTCTCCGCCCAGCACGCTGCCGGCAACACCACGTCCGCCAGCTTGGCCGTCTCCGACATGAAGATCTCCTGCACGACCAGGAAATCCAGGTTCTCAAGGCTCTTGACGATGTGGTTGCTGTTGGGCTCGGACATCACCACGTCCTCGCCCATGATGTACATGCCCTTGATCGTGCCCTCGTGCGCGCCGATGAAAAACTGCGCCAGCTTGAGCCCCGGCTCGGGCGGGATCGTCACGCCCCACGCCTTGCCGAACTTCTTGCGCACCTCCGCGTCGATCACCTTCTGATAGCCCGGGAGCACCGTCGGCATCGCGCCCATATCGCACCCGCCCTGGACGTTGTTCTGTCCACGCAGCGGGTTCACGCCCGCCGACTCGAAGCCGACGTTGCCGGTCAGCATCGCCAGGTTCGCCAGACTGCGAACGTTTTCGGTTCCGCAGACGTGCTCCGTGATACCCAACGTGTAGAAGATTCCCGCCCGCCTCGTCGTCGCGTACAACCGGGCGGCCGCCTTGATGTCCTCGGCCGGCACGCCCACGAGGCCGGCCACGTCCTCCGGCCTGACCGTCATCACGTGCGCCTTGAGCGCCTCGTAGTTCTCCGTGCGGTTGGCGACGTACTCGGCGTCCTCCAGGCCCTCGCTGATGATCGTGTTCATCATCGCGTTGATCAGCAGGTTGTCCGTCCCGTTGAGCAACTGTAGGTGCACATCCGCCCGTTGGGCCATCCACGTCTTGCGCGGGTCCGCGACGATCACCCGGGCCCCGCGCTTCATCGCCTTCTTCATCTCCAGCCCGATGATCGGATGCGCCTCGGTCGGGTTCGATCCGATGATGAACAATACGTCGCAGTGCTTGATCTCACCGATGCTGTTCGTCATCGCGCCGCTGCCGAATGATGTGGCCAGACCGGCCACGGTGGGCGCGTGTCACGTACTCGCGCATTGGTCGATGTTGTTCGTGCCCAAGGCCGCACGCGCCAACTTCTGCAACAGATAGTTCTCCTCGTTGGTGCAGCGGCACGAACTGACAACCGCCAATGCGTCCGGTCCATGTTTCGACTTGATCGCCCCCAGCTTCTCCCCGACCACCTTCAGTGCGGTCTCCCAGTCGGTCTCGACCAGCTCGCCACCCTTGCGGATCAGGGGCATGGTCAACCGGTCGTCCGAATGCACGTAGTGGTAGCCGAACTTGCCTTTGACGCACAGGTTTCCGTCGTTCGGCACGCAGCCGACGTCGCTGGTAATCCGCACGATCCGGTTGGTCGCCGGGTTGACGTTGATGTCCATCTGGCAGCCGACGCCGCAGTAGGGGCAGGTCGTCCGGGTCTTGACCAGGTCCTTGGCCATGCCCATGCCCTTGGCCGCCCGGTCATACAACGCGCCCGTCGGACACGTGCTGACGCACAGCCCGCAATGCTCACACGTCGTCTCGTTCAGCGGCAGATCGAACGCCGTGCTCACCACCACGTCGTACGCCCGGTTCTTCAGCGTCAGCGTGTGGGCCTGTTCCACCTCGGCACAGATCCGAACGCACCGCTGACACTTGATGCACTTGGTCGGGTCGTACTCGATTCCCTTGTGCTCGGACGTGTAGTTCGGCTCGGGCGGCGGCGGCTGGTAGACCCCGAACCGGCACTCATCGGCCCCGTAGCGGTACGCGTAGTCCATCAGCCTGCACTCGCCGTTCTTGTCGCACGTCGTGCAACTGACGCGGTGCTCGGCCAGCATGAACTCCAGGATGTCCTTGCGGGTCTGGACGATCTGCTCCGTCTCGGTCCGCACGACCATGTCCGGCTGGATCTTGTACGTGCACGCCGTCTGCAACCCCCGTGCACCTTCCACCTCCACGATGCACATCCGGCAAGCGCCGATCGGCTCGATCCGCGGGTCGTCGCACAGGTTCGGGATATCGATGCCGTTTGCCCGCGCCACCTCGAGGATCGTCTGGCCCGCCTTGGCCTCGATCTTCCTGCCGTTAATCGTCAGCGTGACCGGTTGCGTCACCGCCATGAACTCGCCTCCTTGGCACCCGTTCGCCTTCGCATGAAACACCCTGGCCCGAAATGGCGTCAGACCGCCGCTTCCTGTGGCTGAACGCCCTTCGATTCCTTGACCACCGCGCTGGTGGGGCAGACCGCGTAACAGCCGCCGCAGCGAATACACCTGCCTGCGTCCAGCTTGTGGGGTTTCTTCTTCTCGCCTTCGATCGCCTCGACCGGACAGGCCTTGATGCAGTTCCCGCACCCGATGCACGTCTCGGGATCGATGCAGTAGCCGCTGATCAACGCCTCGCATACCGCGGCCGGGCACCGCTTCTCGTTGATGTGCGCGTCGTACTCGTTTCGGAAGAACCGGATCGTCGACAGCACCGGGTTCGGCGCGGTCAGACCCAGACCGCACATGCCCGACCGCAGGATCGTGTTGCCGATCCGGTCCAGCTCCTCGGCGTCGCCCGGCTTGCCCTCGCCCCCGCAGATGCGGTTGAGGATGTCCAGCATCTTTTTCGTGCCGACGCGGCAGGGCGAGCACTTGCCGCAGCTCTCCTTCTGCACGAAACTGAGGAAATACCGCGCGATGTCGACCATGCACGTCCGGTCGTCCATCACGATCAGCCCGCCCGAACCCATGATCGCCCCGACCTCACGGAGACTGTCGTAGTCGATGGGCATGTCCATGTGTTCGGCCGGCACGCACCCGCCGCTGGGCCCGCCGGTCTGGGCGGCCTTGAACGTCCGGCCCGCCGGCACGCCGCCGCCCACGTCGTTGACGATCTGCCGCAGCGTCGTGCCCATCGGTACCTCGACCAGCCCCGTGTTGTTGACCTTGCCCGCCAGCGCGAAGATCTTCGTCCCCTTTGATTTCTCCGTCCCGCGCGACGCGTACGCCGCTGCGCCGTCCGAAATGATCAACGGTACGTTCGCAAACGTTTCGACGTTGTTGATGTCCGTCGGCTTGGCGTCGTAACCGCTGATCGCCGGAAACGGCGGCCGCGGCCGCGGCATCCCCCGATGCCCCTCCAGCGACGAGATCAGCGCCGTCTCCTCCCCGCACACGAATGCCCCCGCGCCCTCGCGGACCTCGATGTCCAGGCACATGTCGGTCCCGAAAACGCCCTCGCCCAACAGGCCGTATTTGCGGGCATCGGCCACGGCCTGATTCACGTGCTCCACCGCGATCGGATACTCAGCCCGGACATAGACGAACGCATGGTTCGTCCCGATCGCGCGGGCCGCGATGATCATCCCCTCCAACACGGCGTGCGGGTCGCCCTCCAGCAGCGCCCGGTCCATAAACGCGCCCGGATCGCCCTCGTCTGCGTTGCAGATCAGGTATTTGTCCTCGCCAGGCGCGTTTCGGCAGAACGTCCACTTGGTCCCCGTCGGGAACCCCGCCCCCCCGCGACCCCGCAGGCCCGATTGGGTCACTTCCTCGATGATCTGCTCGGGCGTCATCTCCAACAACGCCTTGGCGGCCGCACGGTACGCCCCGCGCGCGATGGCCTGCTCCATGCTCCGCGGATCGATCCGCCCGCACCGCCGAAGCACCTGCTTGACCTGGTGCTTGTAGAACGGAATGCTCGACAGCTCCGCAAACGCCGCGTCCTTCTCGTAGCACAGCCGTTTGATGATCTGCCCGTCGCGGACCGTCTTCTCCACGATCGCCTCGACGTCTTTGACCTTCACGCCGCCATAACAGATGTCGGCCGGCTCGATCACGATCACCGGCGCCATCGCGCACAGGCCATGACAGCCCGTCTCGACGACGGCCACCTCGTCGGCCAGGCCCGCCGCGGACACCCGCTCGCGAAACGCCGCGCCCAGCTCCGCCGCGCCCAACGCGCGACAGCCCGTCGCACAAATCAGAATCCGCTTCTCGAACCGCGCGAATTCGCCGGCCAGCCGCTCACGCAGCCTCGCCAGGTCACCCGCCGATCGGATTGGGGTCGGTTCAACCATGTCTCATCGATCCTATTCGTATTTCTCCAGGATCTTGGGGATCCTGCTCAGATTCAGCTTCCCGTGGTAGTCGGTGTCCACCATCATCACCGGTGCCAGGAAACACGTCCCCAGGCACGCCACGGTCTCGAGCGTGTACCGCAGGTCTTCGGTCGTCTCGCCCTCGCCGACGCCCACCGCCTGTTCCACCGCCGCCAGGACGTCCGGCGCCCCGCGGACGTGGCACGCCGTCCCGCGGCAGACGCGAATGGTATGCCGCCCCCGCGGGGCCAGGTGGAACTGCTCGTAGAACGTCGCCACCCCGTACATTCGGCTGACCGGGATGCCGGTCCGCTGACCCACCGCCAGCAGGACCTCACGAGGCAGGTAGCCGTATGCGTCTTGAATGCGTTGTAATAGGGGGATCAGATCGCCCGGCGCAACGCGGTCCATCTTCTCGAGGACCGTCTCGGCCGGGCCTAGATCTAGGGCCCGATCGGTTGTCGCAGCTGCCATGCAAACCTCCTGTGGCTCGAAACACGAGCGTCTAATTCTAGCTGGCCCGCTCGTCCATTGGAAGGCCCACAGAATTAGTCGGCCCCGACGCGTTGTTCGGCCGGTCGCTCGGGAACCAACGCCAACGCGAACAGGACGGCCACGCAATGCGGCAGCCGCCGCCACACACGCATCCCGCGCGCACCACGCCAGATGACGATCACCTCGTCTTGCAACGCACGAACCGACGCCAACGTGTCCGCGAATTGCCGTTGCCGACGGCTCCGGCCCGCCAGCCGACCCATCAGATACCCCAACACCGGTCGTACGATGAACACGATCACCGCCACCACGCAGATCACGCGGACCGTCGTCATCGCGATCCGCCAGTACCACGGACCATGGCTGCTCGCGATCAACCCCGGGCCCGCCAGCGCGACGACGGCCAGAATCACGATCAGCGCCCTGACCGCCCGCCGCCATCGCGGCCGCTTTCGGCCCCGACCGCTCCCAACCGCGTCGCCTGAACCCGTCCCCTCGACGACGACCGTCGGCCGGGACGACAGGATCCGCTCCGCCGCCTTCGGCAGCCGCCACGCGATCACCCCCGCCGCCATCCCGAACACGGCATGAACCGCGATGTGGATCACCACCATCCATCGGGCGGGGTCGTCGACGATGATCCGGCCGACCAGCCAGACCTGGCCCTGAACCAGCAACCGGTCCAGCGCCGTCCAGAATTCCATACCCATCAGGACGGTCGGCCAGAACAACGGGTGCAGGCTCGTCTCGATCAGGCACAGGGCACCGGCCAGCACACAGCCCAACAGCGACGGCCCGAACAGCAACATGCACCCCGTCCCCAGCACCGCCTGGTCCAGCACCGCCAGGTGGGCCGGGCCCACCGAATGCGGCGCCAACACCGCCTTGACCGCCAGCACCACCATCGCCGACCGAAGCGCCGCCGTCCGCTTGAGACTCACCCGCGATATCAGACAGATCGAGATGGCCGATATGCTCGCCAGGACCACCCCACGAAGCGGCAGCCGCGTCGCGTGCAGAATGCCCCCCAGCCCCCCCTCACTCAGCGCCCACAACGCCGACAGCTTCGCAGCCGCCAGCTCTCC
>CAYOGX010000023.1:0-14605 GCA_964403235.1 uncultured Planctomycetales bacterium
TGGGATAACAGAATTCTGTGATTTTAACATGAAGGTCGTTCGCGGGCTGGCCTACTACACGGGCTGCGTGTTCGAGGCCTTCGACCGCGCCGGACAACTCCGCTCGCTGCTGGGGGGAGGGCGATACGACAACCTGCTGAAGGTCCTAGGCGGGCCGCAGCTCGCGGGCGTGGGGTTCGGGATGGGCGACGCCGTCCTGTACGAGCTGCTGGGCGAGCTGGGGCGGCTGCCGTGCACTGACCCGAGGCTGGACGTCTTTGTGGTCGTCGCGGACGAGCGGGCCAGGTCGACGGCGATTCAACTGACGGCGGCACTGCGCGGCAGGGGGGTCAGCGCCGATCTGTGTTACCGCAAGCAGGGGGTCGGCAAGCAGTTCAAGGCCGCGGACATCCGCGGCGCCGCCCGCTGCGTCATCGTCGGCGCTGAGACCCGCGAACGAGAAACCGTGGGGGTAAAGGACATGGCCAGCGGGGAGCAGGTGGAAATGGCGCTGGCCACGTTCCTGGCGGACCCGACCGGGGGGGCAGGGCAGTAGGGGGGCAGCGGCGGATGACGACACCCGAGGATGTGGTACAATGGCGCGCGGGATCGGGAGCAATGGCGGATAAGCCATGGCGCGGCGACGTATCCATTACGAGTCGGCGTTCGAGGACCTGCTCCGGGCGGAGGGCGTGCCGTATGTGGGCGTGGACGAGGCCCGCAAGGCCATCTTCGCGGGCGCGAAGGTGAAGTCCTTCGATTTCCTGGTCTATGGGGCCGGCCAGACCACCTGGCTGGCCGACGTCAAGGGCCGGCGGTTCCCGTACGAGCTGCCCGGCGGCAGGCGATACTGGGAAAACTGGGTCACGGGGGACGACCTGGCTTCGTTGGCGTGCTGGGAGGGGACCTTCGGCGAGCCGTTCAGGGCCGCCTTCGTGTTTGCGTACTGGCTGGACGGACCGCGAGGGGCGTGGCCCCCGGGGGCCGTCCACCCGCACCGCGGCCGTGACTATGGCTTCTTGGCGGTGAGCTTGGCCGACTACCGATCTCATTGCCGGCGGCGCTCGCCACGATGGGACACTTACACAGTGCCGACCGGCGCGTTCCGCCGGATGGCCCGGCCGGTGCAGACGTGGTGGCGGCCCGGGCCGTGCCGGGCGGGTTTACCCGTGGCCGATGCGCGCTATAATCAGGACAGAGAAGGGCTGACGGCCTGCCTGGCAGGGGGCGAACGATGAGGATTTGGGTGGTGGGGCGGATCACGCTTGTGATTATGGTGGTGACGGCCGGGTTGCTTGGGCCGCCGGCCTTCGGGGCCCGCGGACGCCGTTCCGCCGGTGGCTCCGGGCAGTATGAGCGTGGCGGCGAGGCTTATCAGGAGGGTGAGCGGGGCGAGCAAGAGGATCGTCGGAAGCGGACCGTCGGCGCCCAATTCGCGCTCGAGGAGGAGCTGTCGACCGACAGGACGATCGACACCTGGATCTACGTCTTCAGCGCCGTGATGCTGCTCTGCGTCGGCTGGTTGTGCTTCAAGCCGACC
This sequence comes from uncultured Planctomycetales bacterium, assembly GCA_964403235.1. Taxonomy (GTDB): domain Bacteria; phylum Planctomycetota; class Phycisphaerae; order UBA1845; family JAFGLZ01; genus JAFGLZ01. The sequence goes on from CAYOGX010000023.1 coordinate 1,520, forward strand.
CGCACGGGACTGGACAAGTCGCGGAAGTCCGCCGCCAGGACCGGCTCCAAGCAGGGCGGTCCCGCCAAGAACCGGGCCAAGAAGGCCAAGAAGTGATAGACCGGCTGCAAGACATCGACCGGCCCCGACCGGGAGGACGCGCCGGTCAACTTGCCATGCAGGAGGCGTCTTACCCATGAACAAGCGTGCCATTATCGTGGGATTGGTAGGCCTGAACCTGTTGCTGCTCGGTGGGCTGATCCTGATGGCCTACGAGCTGCCCCAGGCCCATGCGCAGGGCGTCGGGCGCGGGGGCAACTACGTCCTGGTCGCCGGGGCGATCCAGGAGAGCATCGACGCGCTCTACGTGCTCGACCTGGATCGGCAGGTGCTCGACGTGATCCTGGTCACGAAGGAGGGCGAGGTGCCCAGGCTGGCTGGCCGACGGGCCGGACCGGATCTGGTCGGTGATCTGCGACAGCTGCCGCCCCAAGAAGACCGACGGCGACGCCCGAGGCGATAACCGCCACCAGGAGGCCTAACCATGAACAACCAGAACTTCACCATCGGCGTGCTGACCGTGACCGCGACGATTCTGTTGGTCGGGCTGATCCTCATGGGTACGATCGGCCAGCGACCGGCGCAGGCCTTTGGCCAGTTGGACCGTGGCGGCGATTACGTCATGGTCACCAGCCAGTGGCTCAACGGGCGCGAGCTGTTGTGGGTCCTGGACGGTCGCAGCCAAGTCCTGGGCATGTACCACTTCGAGCCACGCCGGGCCAGGCTCGAGCTCGTCGACACGATCCTGCTCAGTGAACGGTAAGGCGCAGGCCCGCCCACACCGAGCGCTTCTGCGCGCCGAAGATCGCAGGCCCGACGGACGCAACGTCGCAAGGGCACACGAACCGTCCCGCTGTCACCGCAGAAACGGGGGCAGCGTCGGCAGCGCAACATAACAGTCATTATCGGACGTTGGTCGGCGCCTTCGTGTCCTGTCTCCTGCGGCGGCCTTTGGTCGCCCTGTGCCGGTCTGAACCGCTCCATATGGGTCGGGGTTGCCTGATGAGGGGTCACGCACCCGGGACCCGCTAGGCCCCTACGCTCGAGTCAAGCAGACGCCGTGGCGCCGCTGCCAGCGTGGCTTCAGTCTTGCCTTCACGTCGGTGAGTCAGGACGCCCCTGCTGCGGCCTGATCGATGCTGATCATGACGGCCGAGGCCGATTCCCCGGGCGGGATCGAACGGATGATCTCCGAAACCACCGCCTCCACGTCTGTGTCATTCAGTCCAAGCCTACCGGATGCCGCCTGCTCGGCGATTTCGGCCAGGAGGCGGCCTTCGTCGCCGGCGCGATACCGAAAGACGAGGGTCTCGTCGTCTTTGCACACGGTCCATTGACGCAGAGCAGACATGGCGAACTCCTTTTCGCTTACCACCCGGCTGCGTCCCGGGAATGGTCGTCCGTGCCACGGAGCCCCAGATGTCCCTTGAAGACATCGGCAACAGCCGCCTGGTCCATGACCTGCCGGGGCCCGGCACGTGCCACGAGCGTCCGGTCCGAAGGCCCCGATGGGCGACCCGCCTGGACAACATTACCTCGGCCCGGCGCCTGCCAGGGGTTCGCTACGGGCCCGCAGACCGCCCCGGACGGAGAGAGGCCAGCGAACAGGCCAAGATCAAGGCGTCCCTGCCTTGTGGTGTCAGTCGATAGACGTCCCTTGGCCCGTCCGCCAGCACACCCGCCAGGCGTAGTTCACGGAGGTGGTGATACATCGGACCGGCCTTGAGCCCGACGCGTTCGCGGAGATCCGCGTACCTACCGGCCCCCGTGAAGATGGCCTTGGCGATCGCCACCCGCTGGGGATGTCCGAATCCCGAGAGCAGCTTGGCCAATGCCTCGTCAGGGACGGTGTCGACGAGCTTGTGACGGGGTCGCTGCGCCGGCCGGCGGTATAACCGACGCAGCCCCCCTACCTGGACGCGGCGATCGGGCCCCTCGGCCTCCACGATCGCCACCATCGTCGCGACACCATACCATTTCTCGCCCGCGCGCATGCCGAAGGTGTCTTGGCGCTTGCGCTTACGTGTCTGGCCCGTCTTGGCCGATCCCGCCGAGCGCCCCCCCTGCCGACGCCGCTCCGCAGCCGCAGCGTCCTTCCGGGGGCCTCTGAGGGCCTTGCGATCCGTGCGTGTGGACGATTGCGCGTTTTGGCTATTGCGGCCTGGGCGCTTTGGCTGGGTCCGGCGCTTTTGCTGGCCGTTTTGGCGGGTCGGCCGCCGCTGCGTCGACTCGGCGGTGCCGGGAGCGGCGCGTGCGGCGCTTTGTCCTGTCTGACGGACCCTTCGGGTCGCTTGGCTCTGTTTCGCCATCGTGGCCCCTTCTGCTCGGGCCCGGGTCCGCCCAGCCGGGGGACGCGAGCCCGGTATCCTGTTATACCATTATAACAGTATACCATGATACTGTTATCCTGTCAAGAACAATCTCATTTTCGCCGGCTGTCGGCCACCCCCCCCCACCACGCCCCCCGGGTCCTTGGGCAGCCTCCCTCACGAACACGCCACCGCCCGCTTCGGCGGACACGGGCACACGGCGGTCCCCGGTGGTGACCCGACCCCTCCGGGCGGGGCTCGAATAGCCCTGTTGGGGATCGTTTGGTCACCTGTGGGGGACGCGGCGGCGCAGGCGCAACCCCGCGCGGTGCTGGGCCTGAGGCCTCTAGCGCGTCAAGCCTGTCCGGGAACCCGATCGCACGCGGCGCGCGCGACCGTTGTCAGCTCCCTTCCGCCGACAGCTTGGTCTGGAGGTACTGCAGACACCGGGATTGATCGATGCGCTCCTGCTCGAGCGTGTCGCGCCACCGGACCGTGACCGTACCGTCCTCAGCCGTCTGGCCGTCCACGGTGAAGCAGAACGGCGTGCCGGCCTCGTCCTGGCGGGCGTAGCGCCGGCCGATGGCGCCCTTCTCGTCGTAGAACGCGGGAAGATGCTTGCGGATATCCTGGTAGATCGCCCGGGCGGTGTCGGGCATGCCGTCGCGCTTGACCAGGGGGAACACGGCCGCCTTGATCGGCGCCAATCGCGGGTGAAGGCGCATGAAGACCCGGCTCTCGGGTTTGCCTTTGGCCCCGACGATCTCCTGCTCGTGATAGGCCTCGCACAGTGCGACCAGCGCGAACCGATCGACACCGGCGGCTGGCTCGATCACGTGCGGGTGGTAGCGCTCCTTGGTCTCGTCGTCGTAGTAGGTCAGGTCCTTGCCGCTGGCCTTTTGGTGCGCGCCGACGTCGTGGTTCGCGTCGACGTTTCGGTGCGCGACGCCCTCGAGTTCCTGCGGTTCGTCGCTGAACGGATAGAGGTACTCGATGTCGGTCGTCGCGACGCTGTAGTGCGCCCGCTCGTCGGCGTCCTGCTCGCGCGTCCGAAGGTTATCGCTCTTGATCCACAGGTCCTGGTACCACCTCAACCGCGCGTCGCACCAGAACTCGTACCACCGGGGCGCGGTGTCGGCACGGCAGAAGAACTCCATCTCCATCTGCTCGAACTCGCGCGACCGGAACGTGAAGTTCCGCGGATTGATCTCATTCCGGAACGCCTTGCCGATCTGGGCGATGCCGAACGGCACGCGGACCCGCTGGGTGTCGACGATGTTTTTGAAGTTCACGAACATTCCCTGGGCGGTCTCGGGTCGGAGGTAGGCCACGCTCGACGACGCCTCCAGCGCGCCCACGTACGTCTTGAACATCAGGTTGAACGCCCGGGCGTCGGTCAGCTCGGCCTTGCCGCAGGCCGGACACACGGGCGGCCAACCGCTGGCTCGCCCCCGTTCCAGGGCCACAGCCACCTTCCGAGCCCCCCTGGGCAGCTTCTTGGCCTGGGTTTTGGACAACTGCACGGCGTCGCCGGCCTCGTGTGCCGTCTCCGTCTCGACACCGACCACCATCGCGGGCGTTTGGGGTTTCTCTTCGGTCACGAATCCGACCAGCCAGAGCTTGTCCGCGCGGAACCGGCCCTTGCATGACTTGCAGTCCACCATCGGGTCGGCGAACCCTTCGCTCAGGTGCCCGCTCGTCTGCCAGACCTTGGGGTTCATGATCAGCGAGCAGTCGATGCCGACGATGGTGATTTGTTGCCCGTCCGGTCCGTCCGGCGGGCAGATCACCATGTCGTGCCACCACGCGTCCTTGACGTTCCGCTTCAGCTCGACGCCCAGCGGGCCATAGTCCCAGAACCCGTTGATGCCCCCGTAAATCTCGCTCGACGGGAATATGAATCCCCGCCGCTTGCACAGGGCCACCAACTTGTCCATCTTTGCTTCATCCGACGCCATCCGAGACATCCTCCCAGCAGCGCACCGCTCGTATCGCAAGGACGCGCCATTCTACTGATCAGCCTCCGCGGCCACAACGTCACATGGGCCGATCACGTTGTCCGACTCCTGAACCCCCCGACATCTTGACGTCAAGCCAGGTGCCCCTTAGCTTGCCTCGCATTCCCGGGGCAGACGGCAAGGACCCCCTGCCCCGCAGACGATGGCAGGAGTTGCGCAATATGCCAGGTTCTCGACACCGCTGGCGGCTGGGCTTGCAGACCTACACGTTCAACCGCTTCACGGCCTTCGAATCGCTCGACAAGTGCAAGCAGCTCGGCATCAGGTTCATCGAGCTCTACCCGGGCCAGGTGCTGGACCCCCACCATCCGGACGTCAAGATCTCGGCGGACCTCCCGCCCGACCACCGCGACGGGCTCCGATCGAAGCTCGCCGAGAACGACCAGGTCCTGGTCAGCTTCTTCGCCGGCCACTTTGGCCAAGACGCTGCCGCCGACCGCCGGGCGTTCGAGTTCGCCAAGGACATGGGCATCGAAACGCTCGTCTGCGAGGTCGAGCCAGGCGGATTCGAGCTACTGGACGACCTGACGGCCGAGTTCGATGTCAGCGTGGCCATCCACAACCACCCCCCACCGAGCCGCTATTGGAGCCCGGACGTGGTCCTTGAGGCCATCGCCGGCCACGACCCGCGGATCGGCGCCTGCCCCGACACCGGCCACCACATGCGGTCCGGCCTGGACCCGGTCGAGGCCCTGGCCAAGCTCGAGGGTCATATCAAGACCGTCCATCTCAAGGACATCGCGGAGCGCGACCTCAAGGCCCATGACGTGATCTGGGGGACCGGCGTGTGCGACGCCCGGGCCATCCTCGCCGAGCTCCATCGGCAAGGCTTCGCCGGCGTGATATCGGTCGAGTACGAGTACAACTGGGACAACTCGGTCCCCGACATCGCCGAGTGCGTCGCGTTCTTCAACCAAGTCACGGCCGAGCTGTATGGGGACGCGTAGCGTTGCGTGTGCCCCCACTGACGCGACGGGCGCGACGGCTTGACGCCGACGCCCCGGGCCCTTACTTTGCGCCTTGATCATAGCGAGCCGGGCGGCCACTACGCCCGTCCGTGCAAATGGGTACGACCTGGCAATTGAAGGAGGAACGGACCATGCTTCGAACCAATCGGCTTTCGATCTTGACGCTGACGACGTTGGCCACACTCACCGCGTGGCAATCGGTTGTGGCCGAGGAGACATGCGCCGACGCAAAACCCGGGCGCCTGGCCATGCAGGTCTATACCTTCAACCGATACACGTTGTTCGAGGCCCTGGACAAGTGCAAGGAACTCGGCATCAAGTACATCGAGCTGTATCCGGGGCAACGGCTCAGCCCGGAAAACAAGAGCGTTGCGTTCGACCATAATGCGCCCCTCAAGTATCGCCAGATCGTCAAGAAGAGGTTGGCCGAGCTGGGCATGAAGGCCGTCTGCTACGGCGTGGTGGGTCTGAGCAGGAATGAGGCCAACAACCGCAAGGTCTTCGAGTTCGCCAAGGATATGGGCATCGAGACGATCAACTCCGAGCCCCCCATCAATGCGCTGCCTGCCATCGACAAGCTGGCCCAGGAGTACGGCATCAACGTGGGGATCCACAACCACCCCAAACGCCCCAAGCACAAGGCCTACAAGTGGTGGGACCCCGACTACGTGCTCAAGGCAGTGGCCGGATGCAGTAAACGAATCGGCTCCTGCGCCGACACAGGCCACTGGATGCGCTCGGACGTCGACCCGCTCGAGGCGGTGAAGAAGCTGCGGGGCCGGATCGTGAGCTCCCACTTTAAAGACCTCAACAAGATGGGCCGCCCCGGCGAGCATGACGTACCGTGGGGCACGGGCAAGGGCAATGTGCGGGGCCTCCTTGAGGAACTCAAGAAGCAAGGCTACACGGGCGTGTTCTCCATCGAGTACGAACACAACTGGACGAGCAACATGCCCGAACTGGCCAAGTGCGTGGCGTGGTTCAACAAGACGACCGCCGAACTGTACGGCAGCAAGTGATTGAACCCGGGCGGCACGGTCAAGGTACACTAGGCTGCTTGGAGAGATGTTTGAACGGATGGCGAAGGTTGGGTGGCCCACCTCTTCAGAGGTGGGGGACACGAATTCGAACGGGGATTCGCGTCCCCCACGGCTAAAGCCATGGGCCACCCCCGGAAGACCTCCGAAGGACGTACCATTCAGTCTTTGTTGCGGGCAGCTTAGGTTACGAGGGGGTGCTGGGCCGTGGGGCGATCGCAAGGCGCGCCGCCGCTGCGCTACGTGCTTGCACTAGACGCATTCCAACGCTCGATTTGAGACGGGAGGACACATCCATGGCCATCACATTGCTGACCACGTTGAAGGGCTCGATGCTGGACGGCTTTTTTCCGGCGGGCTGGGACTTGGCCAAGATGGACGAATGCGCGTCCCAGCCGCCCGAGACGATCTGCGACCGCCAGCCCTGGTGGAGCCCCCGCTTCGAGCCCGTGCCCTGCGAGTCGCTCGAGGAATTCGACGTCAAGATGGGCCACGACATCGCCAGCGAGATCCGCGACACCGCCAACGACGGCAGGCCCTGCATCATGATCCTGCCCGTCGGCCCGATGGGCATGTACAAGTGGGCGGTCTATTTCCTCCAGGAGTGGAACGTCTCCTGCACGCACGTCCACGGGTTCAACATGGACGAGTGGTCCGATGCGGATGGTAACACGCAGCCGGGCTCCGAACCGGGCAGTTTCGAGGACGCGATGACGCAGGCCTTCTATGGCCCGCTGGGCAAGGCCGCGCCCGCGCCGAATCAGCGGCACTTCGCCACCAAGGACGCCCTGCCCCGCTACGCCGAGCAGATCGCCAAGCTGCACAAGCAGGGCGGCCGGCTCACCGTCGTGTTCGGCATCGGCCGGGCCATGCACATCGCCTTCTGGGAGCCGCACTTCGCGGCTGAGTTCGACAGCGTCGACGAGTGGAAGGCCCAGACGCATCGGATCGGCGCCCGGCTGCACCCGCTGACGATCGAGCAGAACGCCATCACCTCGTTCAAGAGCCGCACGACGTTGGTGTCCTGCTACGCCAACACCGTCGGGCCTGGCCTGTTTCTCAAGGCCGACCGCATCATCGGCGGCTGCGACGGCGTGCTGAACCGCGGCATGATGTGGCAGGGTCTGTCGCTCTGGTGCACGCTCCGCTACGGTCCCGACCCGTGGGTCACCAGCAGCTTCATGCCGACGCTCCCGGGCCGGCTGTTCTTCCTCAAGGACCTCGCCGGACCCCTCGAGCCGGAGTGCAACTGAGGACCTGCACAAAGCCGGCCGCAGCCGACAGGTGTTTCGAAGGGCAGGGATCCCCGATCGGCGGTGCGGTCAGGATGTGTCCTGTAACTCGGCCAGAATCGACTGGATCGCGCGCTTGAGTTTCGGCAGGTCGATGGTCACCGTATCCCAGATCTGATTCAGATCGATGCCGAAATACTGGTGGACCAGGACGTTCCGCATGGCGACGATGTCCACCCACGGGACGTCCGTGTGCCGCCGGCGCAGGTCGAAAGAAACATTTCCGGCTGCTTCGCCGATCACCTGAAAATGATGGACCATCCAGACCTGTAGAAGTTCATCGCGACTGAAGGCCTCCCGGCCGCGGGCCGCGTACTTCTCGATCTTCTCGATCGCCTCCAGGATGTCCGCAAGCCGCTCGCGGTCATCTCTCATACCGGGGCTGCCTCCTGGAGGATCCGGTCTCGAATCCTTGCGCGCAACCCGCGTTCGCTCACCACGTCGACCCTGCACCCCAGCAAGGCCTCCAACTCCCGAACGAGCGCGGCATGGCTCAGCAGCGTCGTGCCAGGGTCGAGCCGCACGAGGAAATCCACGTCGCTCTCGGGACCGGCCTCGCCCCGCGCAGCCGAACCGAAGACGCGGACGTTGCGCGCACCGTGCCGCGCCGAAATACGCAGAATGTCTTGGCGCTTGGCCTTCAGCAAGTCCCCAATGGTCAAGGGCCCAACTCCTTCCGAGCGCATTATAACCGATCACTCAATGGGCCCCCAGCTTGCAGCAGCCATTGAAGGACGAGTGAGGCGGCGCGAGGTGTACGGGCTAAGAAGGGGATGAGGGTCATGTTGTAACTCGGGATAATATATGGACCGCCAGCCATGACCCAATAGTATACCTGATCCCCTTTCCCCCCCTTGCCACTCGCGGATTTGCCTGGTACACTTGCAACAGCAAACGTGGAGGCGTAGGAGGTTGAGCGTCCCAGATCCTTCGGGACCATGTCCTCGGTCACATCTGGTCAGCACGGGGGATGGGAGGCGAATCATGAACGTGCGAGCTAGCTCGGTTGTGGGGGTGTTGCTAGCCTGTGGGGCGACGATAGAGGCCGTCACAACAAACTGGGGTGACCTCAACGACCCCAACCTTTGGGTTACCATAGGCAACCCTGGGAACCCAGACGACATCCACGGTTACGGATACGGCGGGGTCGACTACGTCTACTTGATCGGCAGGTATGAGGTGACCAACGCCCAATACTGCGAGTTCCTCAATGCAGTGGCCGTGACAGACACGCACGGACTCTACCATGAGCATATGGGCGGGGGATGGAATGATATCGGTGGGATCGAACGCACTGGTTCCGACGGCAGCCATGTGTACTCCGTTTGCCCGGCTCGCGAGAACAGGCCGGTATTCTTCGTCAGCTTCTGGGATGCCTGTCGCTTCGCCAACTGGCTGCATAATCGCCAGCCCAGCGGCATGCAAGACGACAGCACGACCGAGGACGGCGCCTACCCCCTCAACGGGGTCACCAGTCCGGAGAACCGCAGCATCACCCGGAACGCGTATGCCTGCGTCTTCATCCCCAACGAGCATGAGTGGTACAAGGCCGCGTACCACAAGAATGACGGGGTGTCGAGCAACTACTGGGATTTCCCGACGCGCCGCAACACATGGCCCACCAATGACCCCCCCTGGGCCCAAAGGAGCGGCACGGCGAATTTCCGGGACCCGGATACAAGCTACTCCGTTGGACCTCCACACTACGTAACGGAAGTGGGTGCTTACTCCTACTCAGGCAGCCCATACGGGACATTCGACCAGGGCGGGAACGTCTGGGAATGGACGGAGTCAACCCCCACCATAAGCTGGCGGGCCCGGCGCGGTGGATCGTATGAGCATTGGAATTGGTTCTTGCACGCCAACACTCGTGATTGGCATTATCCCACGTTCGAGGGTCGCTGCATGGGATTCCGTGTGGCCGCAATCCCGGTGATCTTGCTGTCTGTTGACATCAAGCCCGGCTCCTGCCCCAACCCCCTCAACCGCAAGAGCCACGGGGTGCTCCCGGTCGCCATCCTCGGCACAGAGGATTTGGACGTGTCGACGATCGACGCCAATTCCATCCTGCTGATCCGTGAGGGGGTCGGAGGTGGTGCGACACCGGCCGAGGCGACCATCCAAGACGTCGCCACACCGTTTGAAGGAGAGCTATGTGACTGTCACGAGCTGGGTGCGGACGGCATCCTGGACTTGCTGCTCAACTTCTCCACGCAAGAAATCGTAGAGGCCCTCGACCTGAACTCGTTATCACCTGGCGAGGAGGTCGTGCTGACCGTCACCGGGAATCTGACGGATGGCACACCCTTCACCGGCTCGGATTATGTGTGGCTCGTCCCGCCGGTGAAGCTCAAGATCAAGCATGACTCCAAGGGCCACGTGGAACTTGACCCTGAGCCTGTCGACCCCAACCTTCCTGAGTATCCGTTGGGCACGGGAGTCACGCTGACGGGTGTGCCGAAGCTTGGCAAATCGTTCAAACACTGGGAGATCTGCCTGAATCCAAACTGCCCAGAGGATGCCAACTACATCGCGATCGACGTCAACAATCCGGTCACAATCATCCTGAACGGGGACCGCCTTGTTTCCGCGTCGTTCCGATGCGGGGGCGGTGGGCTCGGGCCGATCCTGGGGGTGATGCTGGGCCTATTCGGACTGCACGTCCTCGTAAAACGCAAGGGCTAGTCGACGAGGCACGACCATGGCGCCGCCGCCTTGCCGGTGTCAGGATCCAAGCGGACCCAGGCTGCGCTTGCCGGCAGCGTCAATCCCGGCGCGACGGGGGTGTTTACCGGCTCAAATGCAAGATGGTGATACGCCTGCCCGCAGCGAAAACGTCGTTCGGCCCGCTGCCCCAGATGCCGCCCAACCAATACGAGGACGAGGCCGGGTTCGCCATCGCTGACCAGTCGGCGCCGTCGTAGTGCAGGATTGTGGCGTCGTCCCCCACGGCGTAGACGTCGTCCGCGGCGCTGCCCCAGACGTCCCACAGGTCGCGGTCCGTCCCGCTGTCCATGGGCGACCAGCTTGATCCGTCGTAGTGCAGGATCGTGCCGCGGTTCCCGACGGCGAAGACGTCGCTCGGGCCGCTCCCCCAGACATTGATCAGGTACCGAGTGGTGCCGCTGTCCATCGCGGACCAGCTTGATCCGTCGTAGTGCAGGATCAGCCCGTCCGAGCCCACGGCGAAGACATCGGCCGGGCCGCTGCCCCAAACACCATGGATATTTGTTGATACGCCAGCACCCATCGTCGACCAGGCGGCTCCGTCGTAGTGGAGGATCGTTCCGCCATGACCCACGACGAAGATGTCGTTAGCGCCGCTCCCCCAAATGTCACGAAGGTACTCTGAAACGCCAAGGAGCACGGTCGACCAGCTTGACCCGTCGTAGCGCAGCATTCTGCCTTCATCGCCTACGGCGTAGACGTTGCCGGGGCCACTGCCCCAAATCCCCCGGATCCTTCGCCATTCACCGACGTCGGTCCGCATGGCGGACCACCCGGATCCCTGGTAGTGCAGGATCCCGTCGGCATCCCCCACCGCGAACACGTCATTCGGTCCACTGCCCCACATCGCCAGCAACCCGCGGATGCCGCTGGCCTCCAACCACCAGGAGAAGTCCGATCCAGGAGCTGGTCGCACGCCGTGCATGATCCTGCCGTTTTCGCCCACCAGGAAGTACTCGTTCGGGCCGCTGCACCAGACGCCGTACAGGTTGTGCCTGCTCTTCTCCCCTTCAGCTGCATACCACTTGGAGCCGTCGAATCTCGCGACGGCGTAGCCGTCCCCCACAGCCCTGAGCTCGTCCGGACCCATGCGCCACATGTCATGCAGGTCTACGGACGTTCCGGTCTCCATCGTGGACCAGCTCGACCCGTCGTAGTGAAGAGCCACGCCACCCGAGCCCACCACGAACACGTCGCTCGGTCCGTCGCACCAGACGGCGCGAAGGCGCTGGTCCGACCCGCTGGTCATGGCTGACCATCCGGCCCCGTCGTAATGCAGGATCGTGCCGGCCTCGCCCACCGCGAAGACGTCGCTGGGTCCGGTGCTACACACGGCATAGAGGTGTTCGGAGGTCCCGCTGTCCATGGCCGACCACGTCGCCCCGTCGTAGCGGAGGATCGTGCCATCGTGCCCCACGGCGACCACGTCGTTGGGCCCGGAGCCCCACACGCCCATCAGCCCCGTGCCCGTGCCGCTGAGCATCCTCGACCAGCGCGAGCCGTCGTAGTGGATGATCCTGCCCAGCCACCCTACCGCAAAGATATCATTCGGGCTGCTGCCCCAGACGGAGGTCAGCCCAGCGGTGGTGCCGGTATCCATCGGCGACCAGCCCGTGCCATGGTAGCGCATCACCACACCGCCGCCGCCGACGGCGAAGATGTCGTTGGGTCCGCTGCCCCAGATGTCGTTCAGGGCCGTCCTCGCACCCGTGTTCATCCTCAACCAGCCCGGCGTCACGGTAAACGTGGCCGAGGCGATCTCGCCCCCCCAGTTGTCGGACTTGGCCGCGATGGCTGTGACCGTCGTGGTCTTCGTTAGCTCGATCGGCTCGTCGTAGAGCGTGGCGTTCGTCGGGGTCGGTTCGGTTCCGTCCGTGGTGTAGTAGATGTCCGCCCCTTTCCTCTCGCTGGAGAGCCATACGGCGACCCCGCCGCTGTACTCGCCGCCGTTCGGGTCGAACCTGGGCGCCGCCATCGGCGTGAGGGTGAACGTGGCCGAGGCCACGGCGCTCGGCCAGAGGGACGGCCCGAGCGCGACGGCCTTGAGCGTCGTCGTCGCCGTCAGCTCGACCGGACCGTCGTAGACGATCCCGTTCGTGGCCGTTGGCCTGCTGCCGTCGGTGGTGTAGCGGATCTCGGCCCCCTCGGTCCCGGACATGATCTCGACGGATACCCAACCGCCATAGGTACCCTCGGCTGGGTCAAACATGGGCGTCTGGGCCTGACCCAGCGGAATGCAGCCGAAGACCCATGCAAACGCGACCAGACCGCACACCAGCGCGCCCGCCTGCAAGAGTCCGTCGTGGCGGATCACCACCAGTCTGTCCGTCCGGTCAGATCGGTCTGGCCACATGGTCGGTGCCCTTCGGCTTGGTGCGCCCCGCCCTACAGATGGAAGCGCTGGCGATTCGGCCTATTGTAACAGCAACGCCGCCGGATCGCTTCTTCCCGAGCCGGCCATCGGCTGCTATACTCGAATTGCTGCGTATTCCATCTCGAGGGAGCAGACCATGCGGAGTCCAAGGAGCGGGATCGGGCCACGAGCGATCAGACGCAATCGGCGAGTATTCATGGGGGTGCTGGGGGCGTGCCTGTTGGCCGGTCTCGTGGGACCGCGCGCGCTCGAGGCGGCTGAGCCCTTCATGATCGTTGCCCTGCCCGACACACAGAACTACTCCGAGTCCTACCCGGCCACC
>CAYOGX010000024.1:0-13999 GCA_964403235.1 uncultured Planctomycetales bacterium
CACCAGGTCATCGCGGGATACGTGAAGTAGACCAGCAGGTAGGTGATCACGCCGAGGAGCGGATAGCGCAGCGCTCCCAGGCACCCGCCCAGGTATGAGATCAGAAACGCAAACGTGGTGATGGGCATCGGGAGCTATCCCAATGGACCTATCTGGCCAAAACCACCTGCCGGGGCGCCCTCGCGGGGCCCTTTGGCGCTCGGTTCTGGGTGGTCAGGGACGCGTGCAGTTGACACGTCCGTTGCGTGACCGACTCCCATGTCAGGCCTCTTCGAATACGGGCCAGGGCCCGGTTGGCCATGGCCTCGGCGAGATCGCGATGCGCCAGCAGTCGGGCAAGTCCCTCGGCCACCGCAGCCGCACGGTTGCCGTCGACCCGCAGGCCCGTGACGCCGTCGATGACGGCCGATCCTGTACCGCCGTCTTGCCCGGCGAGCGCGCACCTGCCGGCCGCGGCTGCCTCGAGATAGACAATGCCGAACCCTTCCGTATCGCCGTCCACGTCGCGGTTGGGCATGGCAAACACGTCACACGCCGCGTACCACTGCGGCAGTTCCGCGTCGCGTACGTGCCCGACGAAGTGGACGCGGTCGGCCACGTTGTGCTCGAACGCCAGCCGCCGCAAACGCGCTTCGTCCTCACCGGTGCCCACGACGGCGTATTGAACCGACGCGACGTCTCGAGCCACCCTCGGCAGCGCCTCGATGACCCGGTCGAACCCCTTCCGTCGTTGCAGTCGCCCGACGGACAAGACCAGGGGCGACCCGTTGATGCCCAGCCGGTCCCGAACCGCTTGACCGTTCACGTGGGGCCCGTACTGCGATGCGTCCACACCCGGGTGCAGCTCGACGATCCGCCGGCGTCCCACGCCCAGCTCGATCAGACGCGAATGCGTGAAGCTGCTGTTGGCGATGACGGCGTCGGCGTGACGATAGGTCCATCGCATGACCGACCGCTTCAGCCGTTCCCGCCAGCCCGTGATCTCCTCCCCGTGGGCATAGATCAGCACGGGCAGTTTCAGGAGCCTGCCGGCCAGGACGGACACGAATCCCTCGGGCAGGACGCGCCCGGCGTGGATGGCCTCGAATCGGCCGCTCCCCGCCAAACGAATCACCCGACGCAGCAGCCGGGCGTAGATGGCCACCGACTCCGGCCGAAGCCACGGATGTCGCCGCCATTGGACGCGATGCACCACCCGAGGATAATCCGCGTCGAACACCTCGGCGGCCGGCACGTCGGCTGTGACCACCTCGCTGCCCACAGCCTCGGGGCTGCGGTAGACCTGGTCAAACCAGACCGCCGTCCCGCCACGCGTGGGACTGAACAGTTCACTGACCACCAATGCTCGCATGCGCCGGTGTCTTCCATGACCCACTCGACCGGGCGTTGCATGAGCGCCACGGCCGGTGGACGTCCCTTGGTCAGCCCTTCTCGAACAACCCCCCGATGAAGCCGCTATCCCGGTAGTAACCCGCGATCAGCCATCGCAACGGGGGGCAGTACCGGAACCGCCGGTACTCGAACATGGGATGGCTATGTCGCCATCGCCGCAGCCGCATTCCCGCGGTTCCGGCCATGGCCTTGAATCGACGTTCGTCGAAGCCGTGCAGGTGTCCGGCTTTCGGAAACAACTGATGGCAGTAAGGACACAGGTCTTCCTGTGCCGTTTCTCGGTACGGTGTGGCGCAGATCACGAACCGTCGACTGACGCGCGCTAACTCGCGACAGGCGCGTTCGGGATCGGGCAGGTGCTCCAGTACCTCCACGCACGTCACGACATCGAACTGTTCGTCGGCAAACGGCAGCTCGCAGACATCCGATTGGGCGAACCGACCCCCGCGCGCTCTACCCCGGGCGTACGTCAGACGGGTGTTCGCCAGATCGACCCCAACGACCGTCTGGAACCCCCGCGCCGACAGCCGTTCGCACAGGTAGCCGTCCCCACAACCCACGTCGAGGACCTCGCGCCCTGCGTTGCGCGGCATCAGCCGGAACACCAGCCGCACGCGAACCAGCTCAATCGGGTCAAGCTCCGGTACGCAGCGAAAACGCCGCCCGCTCTTTTCGTAGAACGACCGGAGGTCCGGGACGGATTGATCGGTCTGATCGACCGCCCCTTCGGCTCGACACCGGTGGGCCTGACCGGGGGTGAATTCGGCGGCGACAGTCATCTCGCGCTGCCCCCTCTCATGCCTGCTGCCATGACCTGCGACAAACCCGCGCCCTCGGTCGGCAGCGGCTCCGACGCGCCCAGGACGCTCTGGTAGACCCTGGCAATTAGCCGGCCGTGTTCCTTGATGCCGAATCTGGACTCGGCCAGTTCCCGTGCCGCTCGTCCCATGGCCTCACGTCGATCCGGGTCGTTCAACAGGGCCAGGATCGCCCGGGCGAGCGCGTCGGGATCTTCCGGCGGGACGAAGAGGCCCGTTTCATCCGGGACGGCTGCCTCCTCCGCACCGGGCGTGTCCGCCAGCACGATGGGCCGGCCACACGCGGCCGTCTCGATCACGCACCGGGGAAATCCCACCTGATACACCCGCTTGCCGTCCCCCGACGGGCAGCAGGACACCGGCCGGACCGGGCACGCTACCACATCGCTAGCCTGATAGACGGGCACGACGTCATCGATCGCGCCATGAAGGTGGACCTGTCCGCCCAAGCCGAGCCGGCCGATCTGTCGTTGTAGCTGATGGCTGAATTGCCCGTCTGCGGTCAGATCTCGTCCCACCATGTGGAAGGCGACTGGGCCGTCGAATCGGTCGCTAACGTGCCTTGCCGCCTCGATGAAGACGTCTTGTCCCTTGAGGGGCATGAGGTTTCCGACCACGGTGACGGCGGCGACGTCTGTCGGCCAGCCCAACTGCGCCTTGCCCGACGACGTCGACCCTGCGGATCGAAACCGGTCGGTGTCCACCGCGTTGGGCGCGATCACCGCGCGCAGGTCCTTCAGCGACGGCGGCAGGAGCATCAGCATGTGCTCTGCCATGGCCCGGCTGTTGAAGATCATCGCCGCGGGTCCGGCCAACCCGAAGGACCATGCCAGATCGTCGGCGCTTCGGGCCATCCGGACGTGGCAGACGGACGGGACCCCGGACAGTCGGGCGGCCAGACCCGCCAGTCGAAACCCCTCGACGTCATTGACGTGGACCAGGTCGATCCGGAGACGACGGATCAGTCGTCGCATCCCCCACACCCACGCCGCTCGCGAACCGATCCACCGTCCGTGCGTCGTGTGGCCCGCCGGCCAACGGCATTCGACCCCCAGGCCGTTGATCCGCCGCCCGATCGGACCGTCCGGCGGACAAATGGCCCACAGATCGAACCGCGCCCGATCCAGACCCGCGATCAACGTTTGAAGACTCCGTCCCGACCCGCCGATGCGACCGTCGGTCTCGACCAGCAACACGCGATGGCGTTGGTCGCTTCTAGTGCTCAATAGTCATCCCCAACATGGACGTCAGTGCCATCGGACGCGGCCGGAGACGAAACGACCGCCACGCCGCCGCCGCGCCCTCTCGTCGGCGACCGAGCCTGCCCAGAACGGTCGCATGATCCAGGTATGCCTGGCTGAGCGGCTCGGCCAGTGCGCGTCGAACCGGCCGGTCGCAGTTTGCAAGCATCCGCCGCAGATCCTGGTACGCCTGGATCGTTTCGCGCTGGGCCTGCTCCTTGTTCCGCCGAACGGTGCTGCCCTCATGGAGATAGTAGGTGGCAACGGGCTCGCACACCGCGCCGAACTTGTTGGACGCCGCCACCGCGCGCAGGGCCAGGTGCACATCTTCGGCCACCGTCAGCCAGTTGCAGAAGCCCCCGATCCGCTCGAACAACGTGCGTTTCAACATCATCGTGATGGTGGCGCCGAAGGAGTGACGCACAAACATCGGCACGTCGTCGCGGCCGAAGACGATGCATCCCCGATGGCTCGATTCAGCGATCCGCGCCATCAACCACGGATTCCGCTGGAACCCCTTGCCCAACCACCGGCCCGTCTGGTCCATGTACCGGTAGTTGCCCGTGATGAATTCCAGATCGTCGTCGGATTCCGCCAGCTCGACCTGCCTGGCCAGCTTCGTGGGGTACCACACGTCGTCCGCGTCCTGCCAGGCCAGATACCGTCCTCGGGCCACGGCCGCCCCCCGGTTCCGCGCCTCGCCCGGGCCCAGATGCGGCGAGTGGACGACCTGGACGCGATCGCTGCGACCACGCGCCGCCTCGAGCGTTCGATCGGTCGACCCGTCGTCCACGACGATCAGCTCAAAGTCGTCGAACGTTTGGGCAAGGACGCTGTCGATGGCCCGGCCCAACGTGGCTTCGGCGTTGTAGGCGGGGATGACGACGCTGACCAACGGGCGGCTCATACGATGACTCCGAACCGGAACAGCTCGACCGGGTCGATCCAACTGGACGGGGCCTCGGGCGGGTCCTCCCGTATCGGCATGTTGACCGAGACGAGCATCCGCAGCCCGCGCCGACCGGGCCTGGTCAGGAAGGACCGTCCGGCGGCGATCATGGCCGAGAGGCGGCGTCCCTGCCTCGCCAACAAGTAGGCCAGGTCGTATTGGGTCTCAGCGACCTGCTCCCGGACGGCCTGTGCCATCGACCGCGGCAGGGCGTGATACCGAAGCAGATCTCGCAGGGCCTTGGCGGTGACGCGGTGTCGCTGTTCGGCCTGGCGGTGAGACGTCGATCCGTTGCGCCGTCGGTACGCCGCCACCGGACGACGCGCCGCGCCGAACGATCGCGCTGCCCCGACCAACCGCAGCATCAGGTGGATGTCCTCGGCCTGATAGAACCGTTGGCTGAACCCGCCCACACGGTGGAACAGATCGGCCCGCACGAGCATGGTCGTGCAGATGCCGAACCGATCGCGGGCGTATTGCGCCCGAGATTCGGGACCAAAGACGACCCCCGGACGGTTCACGTCACCGGCTTCGCAAGCCACCATCGAATGGTCCGCAAAGGACTCGCCCATCAGGCAGCCGTCCTCGTCAACGATGTGGAAGTTGCCGGTGATGTAATCGAGCATGGGGTGCTGCTCGACGAGGGCGAGTTGATCGGCCAGCTTGTGCGGATACCAGAAATCATCCGCGTCAAGGAAGGCTAACCATTCGGCGCGGGCCAGGCCGGCCCCGTGATTGCGTGCGGCCCCGGGTCCGGCATGGGGACGTTCGACGTATCGCACCTTGGCCCCATAGGTGCCGACGCGCGACGCGGTGCCGTCGGTCGAGCCGTCGTCGACGACGATGATCTCCACGTCGTCGAACGACTGGGCCAAGACGCTCTCGATCGCGTGGCCCACGAACTGTCCCGAGTTGTATGTGGGTATGATGACGCTCACGGCAGGCTGGTTCATGGCGATCCCCTGGCGGAAGCGGATGCGGGGTGCCGGACCCGGGCCTCCACGGGTGCGTCTCGCCCCGGTGCGACGGGCCCGGGGCGTCCGGACCGGTGTCCCCGTTGACGGTTATATCGGACCATTCCTCAGCCCGGTTGAGATAACAACCCAACGTCGGTGGACGAATTATCGGCCGGCCCCCAGGGCCGACAGAACGGGGGCAGATCATGTAAGTCGTTGCATCGCAACGGAATGAGGTGGCATTCACGGGGGTCCCCGTGCCGAACCTCCCGGGCTATCGGTCCGACACCGGGCACCCGTATAAGGCATCCCTGCGGGGTACTGCCCCCGGGGGGCTGCGCGGGGGCCGATCGGACCCTGTCACCCTTGCCGCCATCAGAGGGCGGCCATAGAATCGCGCCCGACCGCGTTTGGATCACGCAAGCGAACCCTAGATCGGCGAGGCCAGCCCATGAACATCCTGATCGTAGGCGGTGGCGGCAGGGAACACGCCTTGGCGTGGAAGATCAAACAGTCCCCGCGATGCAAGAAGCTATTGTGTGCCCCCGGTAACGCCGGCACGGCCGGTTTGGGCACCAACGTGTCCGTCGACGCCGAGGACATCGATGGGCTCTGCAAGCTGGCCGGTGACCAGAAGGTCGACCTGACGGTGGTTGGTCCTGAAGTGCCCTTGTGCGACGGCATCGTGGACCGATTCGACGCCGACGGTCTACGGATCTTCGGTCCGAACCGGGCGGCCGCCCAGCTCGAGGGCGACAAGGCTCACGCCAAGACGCTGATGCGCCAGCAGGCGGTCCCCACGGCCGAGGGGCGCATCTTCGATGATTACAAGACCGCCTACGACTATGTCGCGACCCGCGACGAGCCAATCGTGGTCAAAGCGTCCGGCCTGGCGGCCGGCAAGGGCGTGATCGTCTGCGACGAGCCGGCCGAGGCGCTCTTGGCGCTCGAGCGCATCATGAAGCAGCGGGAGTTCGGCCCGGCCGGTGACATCGTCGTCGTCGAGGAGCGGCTGGAGGGCCAGGAGGCGTCGATCCTCGCCTTCGTCGACGGGCGGAACATCTACGTCATGGAGTCCAGCCAGGACCACAAACCCATCGACGACGGCGATACCGGTCCGAACACCGGCGGCATGGGCGCCTACAGCCCCGCGCCGATGGTCACGGACGCGATCATGTCGCAGATCGAACGCGAGATCCTCGTGCCCATCGTCGACGCGCTCAATCGCGAGGGCACGCCCTACCGCGGCGTTCTGTACGCCGGACTGATGCTGACGGCCGCCGGGCCGAGGGTGCTCGAATTCAACTGCCGATTCGGCGACCCCGAGGCCCAGCCAATCCTGATGCGTCTGGACTGCGATCTGGTCGAGGTCCTCGAGGCCGTCGTCGACGGTCGACTCGACCGCGTCTCGCTGAAATGGGACCCGCGGCCTGCCGTGTGCGTGGTCGTGGCGTCGGGGGGCTATCCCGGCTCCTACGAGAAGGGCAAGGTCATCACCGGGCTGGACCAGGCTGCCGCGATCTCCGACGTGGTCGTGTTCCACGCCGGCACGAAGCCGCAAGACGACCAGGTCGTCACCAGCGGCGGGCGCGTGCTCGGCGTGACCGCGCTGGGCACCACGATCGCCGACGCACAGAAGCGCGCCTACCAAGCCGTCGACAAGATCCACTTCGACGGCGCCTACTGTCGCCGCGATATCGCCGGCAAGGCCATCTGAGCGGAACCCGCTGGCCCGAGCCGCGCCCGTCACGAAGCGGTCGTGCCCACACGACGTCGTCGCGGCGCCTATTCGATCGCGGCGGCTTGTTGGTTGATCTGACGGATCTCGTCCATCAGCGGTTGATCGAACTTCGCGCCGCGGTCGTAGGTGTAGACGCCGTTGACCTCTTGCTCGATATCGTACAACTGCGTGTAGCAGAACGCGCAGATGTGCGGGTTGTTCAGCAGGACCTCCGTCAGGGCGCGGTATCGATCGACGTACTGACGTTCCGACCCGGGCCGATCGCCGTAGCCCCAGCCCTGCTCGCCGCCCAGCGCGTCGGGGTCCCACCAGATGCCGCCGTATTCGCTGACGAAGTACGGCTGGCCGTCGACGTAATCGCAATCCTCGTGCGGCACGTTGCGAAACGCGGTCTTGCCCGTGCCGTCGAACGCGCCGAACCGTTTAGTGAAGCTAACCACGTCCTGATCATAGTTGTGCACGTCATACACGTCGGTGACGACGTGGCAGTAGCCGCTTGTATCGATCACCGGGCGGGTCGGGTCGATGGATTGGGTCAGGTGGTAGATGTTCCTCAGCAGGGCGTCGTGTTCGCCCTTGAACGGCCGGACGCGCCCGGACGTCTCGTTGAAGGGCGTCCACAGGATCAGCGCCGGATGGTTGACGTCTCGCCGGACGATCTCGGGCCATTCGCCCAGCATCGCCTCGTGCGCCATCGTCTGGCCGAAGTCCATCCCCCAGTCGCCGTATTCGCCCGTGACCAGGTAGCCGAGCTTGTCGGCCCAGTATAAGAACCGCGGCTCGAAGACCTTCTGATGCAGCCGCGCGCCGTTAAAGCCGATGTCGAGCGATCGTTGCACGTCGGCCCGCAGAGCGTCGTCGCTGGGTGCGGTGTAGATGCCGTCGGCGTAGTAACCCTGGTCGAGGACCATCCGCAGAAAGACGCTTCGACCGTTGAGCAACAGACGATGCCCGTCGATCTCGAACCGGCGGAGGCCAACGTAGCTCGTCAGCACGTCGACGGTCCGACCGTTCGCATCGATGATCGACAGGGTCACGTCATACAGATGCGGGTTGCCGGGGTCCCAGGCGATCGGGTCGGGGATGGTCAATTGGCAATGGGTCAGCGGCCCGGTCAGGGGTTGCTCGGCCACAATGGGGCCGCCGGACGTCTGGATCTCCACGCGGAGCGCCAGGCCCGTCGTCGTCCCATCGGTCTCGACAGTGACGTCGACGCGTCCCGAAAACGGATCGCCCGTCAGGGTGTGGTGCCGAATGAAGGTCGAGCCGACCGCCTCCAACCAGACCGTCTGCCAGATGCCCGTCACGCGCGTGTAGTGGCAGCCGTGACTGCCGTGGCGGGTGCTCTGCTTGCCGGCGGGTTGCCGGCCGGTGCGGACGTCGTCCTCGGCGTAGACGACGACGGTGTTCTGTCCACCGAACTGGATCACCGGCGTGACGTCGAATCCGCACGGCGCGTATCCGCCCAGGTGTCCGCCGACGAGCTGGCCGTTGACGCAGACCTTGCACTCGAAATCCACCGCGCCGAAATACAGCCGGACGCGTCGGCCCCGCCACGAAGCGGGCACCTCGAACGCCCGCCGATACCAAACCGCGGGCATGAAGTCGACGCAGCCCACGCCGCTCAGGCGGCTCTCCGGACAGAACGGGACGGTGATCCGACCGCCCAGCGTGTCGCGCTCGGCCCAGCCGGACTCGAGTCCGTTGCGGCCCGGGTCGATCTCGAACTGCCACGTGCCGTTGAGGGTGATCCAGTCCGGCCGCACGCGCTGCGGGTCGGGGTGTTCGGGTCGGGGGACGTCTGCGGTCATCGGGTTCTCCAGATCATCGGTGCGCCAATCGCTCCCTGACGGTCGCGGCTCGGAAGGGTCGTTGCGCGCCGGCCGGGCGGTTACTTTCGTGCGACGATAGCGGCGATCTCGTCGGCGCTGAGGGCCTTGGCGTAGAACGCGAAGTCGTCGATCCGCCCGGTGAGGTACTCGTTGCCGGTGAAGTGCGGATTGGCCCCCAGCGCAAAGTCTTGGGCGTCCGAGACCACGGTGTTCGGGACCTTCGTCGTGTCGAACAGCTTGCCGTTGACGTACAGCGACAGCTTCGGCCCCTGCTTGACGGCGGCGACATGGACCCATTGGCCGAACAATACCGGCGCGCCCTTCGTCCCAAATAAGCCGCCGCTTTCGATCCGGGCGTGCAGCTTCTCATCCTCGAGCGTTACCCGCAGCGGATCGTCCATCCCCCTACACCACGCGCTGAAGACCTGAGCCATTCCGCTGGCCGGCGGGGCCAGCGGGCAGACCCACGCGACGAACGTGTAGTCCGCCTCGGGGAAGTAGGGAATCCGATACCGCAGCATGCCGTTGCCGGCGAACTCGACGGCGCGCTTGGCGTTACCGTGGCGGTCGGCGGCCGGCTTGACGTGCCGCGCCTCGGCCAGGCAGCCGTAGACGGGTTTGCCGTCGCCGTCGAGAAGCGAGCCGGCGACGAGCCCGTCGTCGCGGAAACCGAGCAGCGCCGGGTTGTCGTCGAACGCGTTCTCGAGCGACGCGTCCACGACGAACGGCCGCGGACCCAGCCTGGCCGCGCACGTGCCGTTCGCGTTGTCAGCCGTTACCTGCCAGTAGTACGTCCGGCCGGGCTCGAGCTTGTCCCGCACGACGTACCACGGTCGGTCGAGGTCCGCGGCCTTGACGATCGGGTCGGCCATCGATTTGTCCGCCGCGATCGCCAGCGTGTAGGTGCGGTCCTTGGCCCTTCGCGCGCCGGTCCACTCGAACTTGTTCAACCCGGCGGGGATCCGTGCGGCCTCGGCCGGTCGGCGGAGATAGAACGGCGGCGGCGGCGTGTTGACCGCGGGCAGCCACGATCGATACTCCGTTCCGTACGCGCCCGCCGTCGCGAAGTCGCACAGATCGACCTCGCGGCCGTCGACGCCCTTGAACCGAAACAGTACGAGCGGCTCGAACCGGCCCTGGGACGTCCGCTTGGTGTAAGTCAGGTTCTTGTGGTCGATCGTGGGGACCTCGTCGGCGTCGAACGGGTTGAAATGCTGATCGTACGCCAGCAGCAGCGGGCCGTAGTAGAGCGAGACCTTGGCCGAACACGCCCCGTCGCCCACCCACGTCCGGATCGACATGTCCAGGTCGAGTGCGATCTTGTCGCCGGTCTTCCATTTCCGTCTGACCGTCAGGTAGCAGCCAGGCTCGGCGCCGGCGATCTTCTCGCCGTTGACGGCCACCGTCGTCTTGGCCGACCAGCTCGGGACCCGCAGCCGTACGCCGAACTCGGCCGGCTCAGACGGCGTGATTGTCAGATCAACGTGTCCCTCGATCGGGTAGCCCGTCTTCTGTTCCACGCGGAGCTTCAGGCCGTTGTTGAGCGTCACGTCCGCCTGCATCGGCCCGTAGTAGTTGACGGCCAGCCCTTTGTCGTCGGTCATGAGTGCCCACTCGCTGAGCATACCGATGCCGCGCGGTGCATTGACCGAGCAGCAGTTCAACTCGGGCGTACCGACGCGGGCCTGGAAGACGATCGTGTGCGCCGAGGCCGCCCGGTGCCCGTCCATCGGCGTGTTGTACGTCCACCATCGGCCCGACGGGTGCTGCGAACCCAGCACGCTGTTCCAGGTCGACCCTTCGAGCTCGTCCGCCGCCGTCGACTCGCCCGTCAGACGCAGCATGTCGACCGTCAACGCCATCCACGCCGTCGTGCAGCACGTCTCGATCGCGCCGGGCGTGTAGGGATTGCCGATCGCCTGCTCGCCCGTGGTGAACCCGCCGGTGTTGTGCCGATCGTACCGGGCCATGCTCCGCCACAGGTTCGCCAACGCCGTCCGGTAGTCGGCGTTGCCGGTGATCTGGAACAGCTCGGTCAGTCCTTGGATGTCGTGCAGGCTCTCCCAGCGCGGCTTGGGCGTGCGGTAGAAGTCCACGCCCGCCAGCCCTTGCCGGAAGTAATCGCCGGCCTTTTCGAAATCCTTCTCGAACACCCGCATCATCCGAAGGTATCGCTCGTCGCCCGTGTCGCGATGGATCCAGCCGAGCACGTGGATGGGCGCCAGATTCATCTCCGGCGAACCCGCCTGGATCGGCCGACGGTCCGTGTTCAGGTACGTCTTGCAGATCAGGTCCGCCGCGCGGATCGCGCACTGCCGCGCCGCGGCGTCGCCCGTGTCCTCGTACCACATCATCAGTGCGAGCATGCAGTGGTAGTGTCCCCACAGATCCCAATGCCCCAGCAGCCGTTCGGCCTTTCGGAACGGTCCCAGGTATCCATCGTTGGCCTGCGTGGCGATCAGGTCCGGGATGAACCGTCGCAGGTGCGCGTCGAGCCTCGGGTCGTCCATCATGCGTCGCGCCTGGACCGCCGAGATCAGGTATTTGCCCGCAAACTCACCCGCCCAGGGCACCAGCTTCGGGACGGGCTTTCGATCGCGAAGCCGGAACATCTCCAGCATCCCCGGGTTCGCGTCCGGTGCCCGCAGCAGCCAGTTGTCGACATTGACGGCGATTCGCCGGCCCATCGGCCCCGTGAACTTGAAATGCGCTCCCCGTATCCGATCGCACACCAGCTTGCCCATGGTCTTCCCCGCTTGACCGGAAGGCGCCGCCGCACACCCGGCCGCCGCGGCACACGCCACCAGAATGACCGATCGCCCGCTTGTCACCGCCCGCACTCCTTCGATAGGCACCTACGACGTGTCCAGGCGCGATACGCTAACCCGGCAGGACATGGTTGTCCATCGGACACGCCGGCATGCCCCGTCCGATGCGCAAACATCGACGGGGCTTGGACCGCGCCGTGGTGGTTGCGTTTCAGACAAGCGCCCAGCGCGCGACACGGCACGGCCAAACGACGCCTGGCCGTGCCGTGTCTCTCGGTCGTGAAGTTGTCGAACGATCCCAGCCGAAGCCGTTGCCGTGCGTTCGCCTACGAATCGTAGTACAGCGAGAACTCGTGCGGGTGCGGGCGCAGGCGAAGCGGGTCGATTTCGTTCTCGCGCTTGTAGCTGATCCAGGTCTCGATCAGGTCCTCCGTGAACACATCGCCCTCCGTCAGGAACGCGTGATCGTTCTCGAGGGCGCTCAGCGCCTCGGCCAGGGAACCCGGTGTCGAGGGGATGCCGGTCATCTCGTCGGGCGTCATCTCGTAGATGTCTCTGTCAAGCGGGTCGCCCGGATGGATCTTGTTCTTGATGCCGTCCAGCGCCGCCATCAGCATCGCGCTGAAGGCCAGATACCCGTTGCAGGTCGGATCGGGGCAGCGAAACTCCAACCGTCGTGCGGGGGGGGCCTTGGAATACATCGGGATCCGAATCGCGGCCGATCGGTTCCGGGCCGAGTAGGCCAGGTTCACCGGCGCCTCGAAGCCCGGCGTCAACCGACGATACGAGTTGGTCGTCGGCGCGCAGAACGCCAGGATCGCCGGCGCGTGCTTGAGCAACCCGCCCGTCGCATGCAAGCCCAGGTCCGACAGGTTCGCGTACCGGTTGCCGTGGAAGATGGGCTTGCCGCGCTTCCACAGACTGAAGTGCGTGTGCATGCCCGACCCGTTGTCCTCGAAGACGGGTTTGGGCATGAACGTGACGGTCTTGCCCGCTCGCTTGGCAATGTTCTTGATGATGTACTTATACCACATGAACTGATCGGCCATTTTGAACAGGCTGGTATACTTCATGTCGATCTCGGCCTGCCCGGCGGTGGCCACCTCATGGTGATGGCATTCCACAGAGATACCGACCTTCATCATCTCATACACCATCTCACCGCGGAGATCGTGGTAGGTATCGGTCGGGCTGACGGGGAAATATCCGCCCTTGAACGACGGCTTGTAGCCCAAGTTCGGCTCTTCGATTCGGGCCGTGTTCCAGGACCCTTCGACCGAGTCGATCTCATACATGCCGCGATGCTCGTTCTGCTCGTAACGGACCTCGTCGAAGATGAAGAACTCCGGCTCAGGACCGATGTGGCAGGTGTCGGCGATGCCTGTCTTCTTGAGATAGGCCTCTGCCTTCTGGGCGACGAATCGCGGGTCGCGGGTGTAGATCTCGCGGGTGATTGGGTCGTAGACGTCGGCGATCACGCTGAGGGTCGGCCGCTCGAAAAACGGATCCAGCGCCGTCGTGGTCGGATCGGGAATGGCCAGCATGTCCGACACGTGGATGCCCTGCCACCCACGGATGCTCGAACCGTCGAACCCCACGCCGTCCTTGAAGACGCCCTCGTCCAGCTCGTCGATGGGGAACGAGCAATGCTGCCACGTGCCCAGCAGGTCGACGAACTTCAAGTCCATCATCTCGGACCCGACTTTCTGGGCGAAGTCGAAGAAGTCTTTGGGTGTGAGCTTCTTGCCTTGTTTCGGCTTGGGTACCGAAGAACCGTTGGTGCGTGCCATCTCATTTGCTCCTAAACCCGTTTATTGCTGAACGGTATCGACCAGAATACGCACTGCCGTCCTGTTGTCCAGCGGGCCCTGCCCACCTCAGGGTCCGGTGTCGGCGCGATTACGGGGCGGTCGCACCTGCCGCGAGCCAAGCGGTCAGCTCAGCGTCACCGCCATCAGGCGTGTCAGTAGGCTGGGCCTGAAAGTGGCAGGGCAATCGCTGTGCCATCGCCAGAATAAGGCGTAATGCTCTTTCGGAAAGAGGTTTACAAGATTCCCCCCCGACGGGGCCGCCGAGGCACATCCTACTACAAGGTAGGAAGGAGCCAGTAATCACACCGGCCGGTAGCTTCGGTAATCCCTGGGATTCGGACCGACGGGCTGGCCGTCCGGGCCCGGACGCCGACCGACCGAACGTCCGGCCGACCGAAGGCTCGAGGTCCCCCTCGCAGCCTGTGCCCCCTGCACCGGGCGGCTCGCACCCGCCTGGATTCTGCTCAAGGTCAGCCCGGAAAACCCCAACA
>CAYOGX010000025.1:0-13942 GCA_964403235.1 uncultured Planctomycetales bacterium
AGTTTACCAGCGTCGTCTTGGGTTAAGGAGCTTCCTGCGAAGGCAGAGGGGCGCCACGGGGAAGTCTCGGCTCATGAGGGCTGATGACGGTGGGTCCGGCTGCCGGGTGGAGTCAAGTACTGTGTGCCAGTCGTAGTGATCGAAGAAGGGCATATCCATACCGGTCGTCACGCCGGTTGCTGCGATCCGGAACTTCTCCTGCCGGGCTCGTTGACAGGCGGGTCAGGGCTTGATCTAATAATGTGTTCTGGGCGGCTGGTCCCGCCAGCCTTCGGTAGGGAGGCGGACCGCCGGGGGCCCGGTGGGGCCCGTGGATTCCGGTTTGCCGTTTTCGCTTAATTGTGTTTCTTTTGGGCAGGTGACGGGAATGGTCCCGACGAAGAAGACGAGTCGGTGTCGTAAGCGGACGCGGCGTGCACATCACTCGCTCCGCAGTCGCTCGCGGGCGACGTGTCCGAAGTGCTTCATGCCTCGGCTGCCCCACGCGGCCTGTGGGAACTGCGGCTACGTCAACCCGAGGGTGTTGCTGCCCCAGGAGCAAAAGGAGTCCTGACACCCATGCGGATCGCCGTGGATGCGATGGGGGGCGACCACGCACCGGGCCAGATCGTGCGCGGTGCGGTCGAGGGGCTCGAGTTGGCCGAGGGCGCCGAGCTGGTGCTGGTGGGTCGCGAAGAGGCGGTCCGCGCCGAGCTTGAGAGGTGCGACGGCTGGCAGGGACGCATCGACATCGTCCACGCCAGCGAGGTCATCGGGATGGACGAGTCGCCCATCGACGGGGTGCGAAGGAAGCGGGACTCCTCCATCGTCCGAATGGCGAAGCTGGCGGCGACGGGTGACATTCAGGCGTGCGTCTCGGCCGGCAACACGGGCGCATGCGCGGGGGCCTGTCAGCTCAAGATGAAGAAGCTGCCGGGCGTTCGGCGCGCGGGCATCGCCGCGGTCATTCCGACGTTCTATGGCCCGCTGGTCCTATGCGACGTCGGGGCCAACATCGCCCCCCGCGCCGACCACCTGTATCAGTACGGCATCATGGGCGGCGTCTACAGCCGCGAGATCCTCGGCATCAAAGACCCCCGCGTCGGGATGATCAGCATCGGCGAGGAGGACATCAAGGGCACGGAGTTGGTCAAGTCGGCGGCCGACTGGCTCAAGGGCGACCCGCAGATCAACTTCGTCGGCAACCTCGAGGGGCGCGACCTGTTCCGCGGCGTGGCCGACGTCGTCGTCTGCGACGGCTTCGTCGGCAACGTCGTCCTCAAGATGGTCGAGGGCCTGGCCGAGGGCCTGTGTAAGATGATCGGACGGGAACTGGCCGGCGAAGCCCCCGAACTAATGAGCAAGTTTCAGCCCGTCGTCGAGCGGATCTGGGCGCGGCACGACTACAGCGAGCACGGGGGAGCCCCATTACTCGGCGTGAACGGCGTGTGCATTATCTGCCACGGGTCGAGCGGCCACCGGGCCATCCGCAACGCGGTGCGGGTGGCCGCCCGCTACATTCGCCAGGACCTCAACGCGCTGATCGCGGAGGGCATCGCCCGATCCGACGGGGTGCTGGAATGACGCGGGCGTTGGGGCCGCTCTGGTCGGCCCCTGGCCCGCGTCATTCGAGCCCGGTCTGCGTCCGTCGGGATCCGGTTCAGACACGAGCCAAAGCCATATGGACAAGACAGCGCTGATCTTCCCCGGGCAGGCCGCGCAGGTGGTCGGCATGGGCCGAGCGGTGGCCGAGGCCTACGAGCCCGCCCGTGCCGTCCTCGAACAGGCCAACGACGTGTTGGGGTTCGACCTGCGCGGGCTGTGCTTCGAGGGTCCTGCGGAACGGCTGTCGGCCACGGACGTGCAGCAGCCGGCGATCTTCGCAACGAGCGTCGCGATTTGGGAGGCGGTCCGGTCGGCCGGCTCCGGCGCGGCCCGACCCGCAGCGGCGGCGGGCTTGAGCCTCGGCGAGTATGCGGCGCTGTACGCGGGTGGCAGCTTGTCGCTGGCCGACGGGCTCCGAGCGGTTCACGAGCGCGGACGCGCGATGCAGGCGGCCTCGCGGGCCCGATCGGGCGGGATGGCGACCCTCATCGGGCTGGACCGATCGGCCGTGGACGACATCGTCGCCCGGGCGCGCGGGGACGACGTGCTGGTGGCGGCCAACTACCTGGCGGGCGATCTGATCGTGATTTCCGGAGATCGGGCGGCGGTGGACCGAGCGTGTCAGTTGGCCCGGGACGCGTCCGGGCGGGTCAATCCGCTGGACGTGGCCGGGGCCTTTCACTCGCCCCTGATGGCACCGGCGGCGGAGGCCCTGGACGAAGTGCTGGCCGGTATCGAGTTCAAGACGACCGAAATGCCCGTAGTCAGCAACGTGACGGGTGGGTATCATGATTCGGCCGCCGGAATCCGATCGCTGCTGGCCCAGCAGTTGGTCAGCTCGGTGAAGTGGGCCGACTCGATCGAGCGACTGGCATCGGACGGCTGTGGCCATATGATCGGCATCGGACCGGGCTCGTCGCAACGGTCGATCATTCGACGGGTCGATCGGTCCATCAGGGTGTCGGTGGTTGACTCGCCGGCCGACATCGAGAAGCTGTAGGGGCCCGTGGCACGGGCCAGACGCTGGCGGGCAAGCCCCCAGTGGCCTACGGCGTGTTTCGTTTCGCCCTGCCGCGTACGGCAAGGCAGGGGCCGCGCGGGGCCCCGCCAACCACCAGCGCCTGGCGCGGGCCTGGAGGAGTCGAGAACCCATCATGAGTCTTGCCGGACAGGTCGGCATCGTCACGGGCGCGAGCCGAGGGATCGGACGGACGATCTGCCTGGCGCTGACGCGTCTGGGCGCAACCGTCTACGGATGCGCCCGCAGCGAAGAGCAGCTCAAGGCCGTTGCCGCCGAAGCCGAGCCCCTCGAGGTCAGATCATCCCCGTCAAGCTCGACGTCACGGACCGCCAGGCCGTCGAGGCCCTGGTCGAGAAGATCGAGGCCGAACACGGCAAGATCGATATCCTGGTCAACAACGCCGGCATCACTGACGACACGCTGCTGATGGCCATGAAGGACGAGCAGTTCGACAGCGTGATCAAGACCAATCTGCGGTCGGTGTTCCTGCTGTGCCGAGCGGTCTGCAAGGTGATGCTGCGGGCGCGGCGCGGGCGGATCGTGAACATCGCCAGCGTGGGCGGGATGAGGGGCAACGCCGGCCAGTCAAACTACGCCGCGAGCAAGGCGGGCGTGATCGCGCTGACCAAGTCGCTGGCGCGGGAGGTGGGCAAGCGGGGCATTACCGTCAACGCGGTGGCGCCCGGTTTCATCGACACGGACATGACGAACGTCCTGCCCGACCAGGTGAAGGAGGCGGTCAAACCGCTGATCGCGTTGCAGCGCTTCGGCAAGCCCGAGGAGGTGGCTGCGGGCGTGGTTTTCCTGGCCGGCGACCAGGCCGAGTACATCACCGGCCAGGTGCTGGTCATCGACGGGGGGCTGAACATGTAGTCCCGGCTGCGATTCAGGTGACGCCGGGGCGCGGCGTGGGCCCGTGGGCGGGCAAGGGGCAGAACCACACGCGCGGGAACTGTGGCGTGCGGCGCTTGTGTTGGCGGGGAGTTGCGGATAGGTATGGGATTCGGATAGGGTGAGATCTGGATAGCGATCCTGTGGCAAGATAATAAGGCTTGCACGATCGGGCGCCCGGCGGGTATAGTACCGCCCGTTTTGCGGGGGTCCCGAGAGTCCAGGCGGCGGTCTAAGGAGGAAGCCTGTGCTCAATGAGCAAGAAATCCAAGAGAAGGTCATCTCGATCATTGCGGACCAGATGAACATCGACAAGTCGGAGATCAGCCGGGATACGTCTTTCATCAACGACCTCAACGCCGACAGCCTGGACACCGTCGAGCTGGTGATGGAGCTGGAGGACGAGTTCGAGATGAGTATCCCGGACGAGGAGGCGGAAAAGATCCAGACGGTGGGCCAGGCGATCGACTACATCGTCGAGCATGCAGCCAAGCTGCAGAAGTAACCCGTGGGCGGCTTGGGCGGAATGAGCGACCGGCGGGTCGTGATTACGGGCATGGGGGCAGTCACGCCCCTGGGTAGCGCGCTGGAATCGTTCTGGCGGGGGTTGATCCGCGGCCAAAGCGGCGTCCATAGCATAGAGCGGTACGAGGAAAGCGGGTACCCCGTCCACTTCGGGGCCGAGTGCCGCGATTTTGATCCCCTGGCGTACATCGACCGTCGTCGGCTTAAGCGGCTGGACCGGTCCGCGCAGCTGGCGGTGGCGGCTGCCCGGATGGCCGCCGACGACAGCGGGATCGATTTTCACGCCGCCGATCCCTGCCGGACAGCGGTGGTGTTGGGCTCGGGGGTCGGCGGGCTGTCGACCATCGAGGAACAACACCTTCGGCTGCTCCAGAAAGGCGCCAAGCGAGTGTCGGCCTTTACGATCGCCCGGCTGATGCTCAACGCCGCCAGCGGACACATCTCGCTCGACCACAACGTCAAGGGACCGGTGATCTCGGTAGCCACCGCCTGCGCCAGCAGCAACAACGCCCTGGCTGAAGGGGTCAATTGCATCCGTCGGAATGAGGTGGACATCGCGTTTGCCGGGGGCACCGAGAACGCGATGAGTCCGTTGGGGATCGTGGCGTTTTCGGCGATGAGGGCCCTGTCGCTACGAAACGACGATCCGCAGGCGGCCAGCCGACCGTTCGATCGCGACCGCGACGGGTTCGTGATGGGCGAGGGGGCCGGGCTGATGATCCTGGAGGAGCTGGAGCACGCCAAGCGTCGCGGCGCCCGGATCCATGCCGAGGTCGTGGGGTTCGGGTGCAGCGCCGACAGCTACGACATCGTCCAGCCGCACCCGGACGGGGAGATGGCGGCGCGGGCCATCGAGCAGGCCATGAAGATGGCGCAGGTCGGCCCCGACCACGTGGACCTGATCAGCGCCCACGGCACGGGCACGCCGTTGGGCGACGTCGCCGAGACCCGCGCCATCAAGCGCGTCTTCGGGTCGAGGGCGAAACAGATCCCAATAACGGCCACGAAGAGTTCGATCGGGCACCTGCTGGGGGCCTGCGGGGGCGTGGAGATGATCACCTGCATCCTGGCCATTCGGGATGGCGTTGTCCCACCCACACTCAACCTGGAGCACCCGGACCCCGACTGCGATCTGGACTATGTCCCGCTCGAACCCAGAGAGCTGCGTGTGAACGTAGCCGTCAACAACTCGTTCGGGTTCGGGGGGCACAACGCCGTCGTGGTCATCCGAAGGTTCGAGTAGCCCGCCTCAAGTTGTCGATCCCCGGGGTCGATAACAAGGATAGCGCAGTCCTACCGCGGTGATGACCTGCGCGTGGAGTCCGTCCGCAATGAGCAGTCAGGTGGAGATCGACGCCATTCTGGCCGAGGCGGAGGGTGCCCTGTCCGGCTCGACCGGCCGGGAAACGCCCGGTCCCCTCGACGGCGCCGCGTCGGCGGCTGCGGCTCCCGCTACCGATCAGCCGCCAACCCGACCCGAGACCGTCGCCAGTTCCGAAATAGAGCGCATCATGAAGATCGCGGTGCCCGTGATCGTCAGGCTGGCGCACCGCTCGATGCGCGTCAAGGAAATCATGCAGTTCGCCACCGGGTCGATTGTCGAGTTTGACAAGCCCGCCGACGCCGAGCTCGACCTGATGATCAACAACGAAGTGATCGGTTACGGACAGGCGGTCAAGGTCGGCGAGAACTTCGGGTTGCGGGTGCTGCGCGTGCGGAGCGTGCGAGAGAAGATCGAGGCCCTCGGCGGCGAGTCGGGCTAGCCCCCTCGCGTGCAGCGGCGTCGGTACGAGGGGGAAGGGGAAACACCAACGTGTGCTAACGACGCATCCTGCGAGACCCGCGTTTCTTGGCGCGGGGGCCTTTCTTGGCCTTGGCAGCACCAGAACGGACGCCGCGTGGTTGACCGGACGACCGCCCCGCCAGGTCCTTAAGCTGCTCCACCTCCGCCGGCCGAAGCGCGCGGAACCGGCCGACGCGAAGCCCGCGGAGACTCAACGGTCCTATCCGAATGCGGGTCAGCTCGCGAACCGGGTGGCCGAGCTTGGCCAACATTCTCCTGACCTGACGGTTCCGACCCTCACGGAGTGTGACCTCCAGGATGCTGTGGTTTCGGCTGCTGTAGGCGACGGTGACGCGGGCCGGTTGGGTCTTGCCCTCGCTCAGCCAGATGCCCTTCCGGAGCTTCTCGAGCCCCTCGGCCGTCACCTTGCCCTTGACCCGGGCGCGGTACGTCTTGGGCACGCCGTAGCGTGGGTGCGTCAGGGCGGCGGCCAGCTCGCCGTCGTTGGTCAACAACAACAGGCCCTGGCTGCTGGCATCGAGCCGCCCCACCGGGTAGACGCGCTGGTGGACGCCCGCCAGCAGATCCACCGCCCGCGTCCGGCCGTCCGGATCGCGCTGAGTGCACAACACGCCCTCGGGCTTGTTCAGGAGGTAGTAGACCTTGCGTTCGAGGCGGATCCGCCGTCCGTCGACGCGGACCTCGTCGGCCGCCGAATCTACCAACACGGGCAGCTCGTCGACGCGCTTGCCATTCACGCGGACGCGGCCCTGGAGGATCAGCTCCTCGCACGCCCGCCGCGAGCCCAGCCCCGCCGCCGCCAGCACCTTTTGGAGTCGCTCCGCCATGTCGGACGCCTCGAAAGACGCGATCGGATTCACTTGTCAGGTGCAGCCTCAAATCGATCCGACCGCTCCTCCTTCCCAAGACAAACCTGACCCGTCCTATCCGGGCTCGACGATGACCAGGTACATCGTGCTGTGGCTGTAGCCGCCCAGCTCGACCGCGCCGGCCGGCAAGACCCGCCGGGATCGGTACAGGTCGTAGGGCAGCTTCTGTTTGCCCATGTCGAGCGTCACGTGTTCTCCCGTCGGCTCATAATGCTCCGTCAGCCACCCCTGTGGCGATTCGGCCTGTTTGGCGGGGAAGCGGCGGTCCCAGGCGACGTAGATCTTGGCCGGCCGCTCGATGGTGAACCTTAACTGAAGCTTCGGCTGCTCAACCCCGGCCGGGTCGTTCGCGGCGCGGATCCAGGGCAGGCCGACCAACTGCTTGGGAACACCGACGACGCGGTAATCGCGGTTGGTGTAGAAGCGCTTGCCTTCCTGTAGATCCCCGTCGGGGACGAGGTGGTTGCGTCCGCCGGAGTTGTCCGTCACGGCCTGAATGAACAGGCCGAACGACGCAGCCGTGGATTCCATCGAACGCGTCACCGCGCCCATGGACCGATCAGGAAACGCGTTCTTGGGGATGACGCCTTTGGCGCGGGGGCGAAACGTCACCCGCCAGGCAACGGCTTCTTCCGGGTATCGCCCCCATTGGTCGAACAACGGCATCAGCTTGGCCTTCCCCTCGCGAAGCGCAGCAGCATTGGCGGCGCGCTCCGGGTCCTTCAGGTCTCTTGCCGCGCGCTGCCGCCACCAACACGCCCGCCAGGCGTAAAACGTGCGAAGGAACAGCGCGGTCTTGTCGATGCCCTCCTTGAAGGCCGCGTATGTCTTCGCATCTGGCACGTGCTTGGGATCGACCCGTTCGAAGGCGCACGTCATCCGCTTCACATGGTCGAGCGCGCGGGCGTTGCTCGCCAGGACGTCTTCGACGGTGTTGGCCTTGTAGGCGGCCTCCATCCACTTGTCCAACGGGGCGAAGATCATCGTCCACTTGAGATAGCAGGGATGCGTGCCCCTGACGTATTCTTCGTTGAACGCGTCTTCGGTGGCCAGCAGGGCCTCGGCCCCCGCCTCGGCGTTGGCGGGGCCCAGATGCAGCGCGGCGAAGTCGCGGACGATCGACTCGACGGCGTCATCCGGGTTCCAGCCGAGCCGGCCGATCAGATAGACGTTCGCCTGGCCCGGCGTGAAGCCGCCCACGAACGTGCGAAACCGGTTCCAGTGGCCCGCCCAGGAGAACGTCCCGTTCGCGTCGGGCCAGATGCACCCGGGCGACCACGGGCCCCAGGCATTGATGCCCATCACCCCGTTGTCGCGACACGCGCGGACCCGCTCGCCCCACCGGGTCATGACGCAGAACAGCCGCGACCACCCGTCGAACTCGCGAAACGTGTCGAACAGGACCACAAGCGGCTGACGTTTCGGCATGCCGTCGCTGATGGCCGTCGTCAGCGCGTGGTCGAGGTAGTAGTCGCCCCCGGTGTTCTTGATCGCGAAGACGGCGTCGCGGGGCGCGTGGCGGGCGACCTCGGCGAACATCTCGGCGTTGTAGGCCACCCGCCACAGCCGGTAGATGCACCGCTTGCCGACGGCGTTGCACGCGTTGTGATACAGCGTGGCCATGCGACCCGCCTGCGCGCGGTTCCCCCACAGCCGCTTGGCCTTGTACCCGCAGCGCGGGTGCTGCTCGGTGGCCGTGATGATCATCCCGTCCAGCGGCACCCGTTCGAACAGCTCCCGGTAGCGCGCGTTGATGATCCGCTCGATGTTCGGGCTGCGGATGTCGACCCGGTACAGCTCGTCGAGCCGCGGCGGGAAGGCGATCTCGTAGACCTGCATGTAGATGTCGAGGTGCAGCGCGTGGGCGTAATCGCATAACTCCGTCAGCAGCTTGCAGAACACCGGGGAGCGAACGCGGTGTAGGTCGTCCGGTGGGTAGATCGGCTTGTCGAGGTGGGCGTAGTCGATGTACTCCTCGACGTTGAGGTGCAGAAACGCGAACGCGTTGAATCCGTTGGCCGCGACGTGGGTCAGGAGCCGCTTGGCCTGGTCGATGTCCTTACGAAGGGCGGCCACGTTGACGTACGGCGGTTGGTCGCTGTAGTAGCCGATGTCGGGGATGTCGAGGAGCTGTCCCTCCTCGGAGAAGATCCGAAGCCCGAACGCGGGCGTCGAGGTCATCTGGACCCGCCACGGATCGTCGCCGATGCGGATCCGTTCAGCCAGTTTGAACAGGCCGTACATCGTGCCGCGCTCGTCGCCCTCGACCGCCAGCGCGCGCCGGCCGGCCATCGACAGAGCCGCGATGCGGAATCCGTCGGGGTTCGGTGGGCGCCACGGCGCGGTCACGGTCGCGGGCTCGCCGACGACGATCAGATCGCCTGCGGGCAACGGCGCTCCGGGCACGCGCCAGGCGACCGAGGCGTCGAGGCCTTTGGACTTCAGGGCCTCGAGCACCCGATGGCAGGCCAACACGTAGCCCGCGTCGCGCTGCCGTGCCGCAGGGACTACGATCGTCACCGCGCCGACGGTGGGTCCCGCGCTGAGCAGGACGATCATGAATCCAACCCGAGCGCACCCACAACGGCGAATCGTCATATCACTAGTCCCCGGTCGGCTCATGCACGACCCCCGGACCCGCGCGGCCCTATTTGACCGAAACCGCCTTGCCGGACCACGGCAAGGCGTACTGCTGGTAGACCTCGAAGGTGCGATCGACCATCTCCGCGGCGGTGCTGACGTTGGCGGTCGCGGGCGATGTCGGCGCCGCCGCCCATGCGCTCAGTCGCTCCGACAGGCTCGAGGCCGAGTCCACGTCGAACAGGTATGCGTCGTCGTCGATCATCTCGGTGATGCCGTCCACGCGGCTGGCCAGGACCGGCACGCCGACCGCCCGGGCCTCGAGCACGACGATCGGGAGGTTCTCAGGCCAGACGCTCGGCACGACAAGCACGTCGAGCCCGCCGAGGAAGTCCGGCATCTGCGACGACGGGACCGGGCCGACGAAATCGACGCTCAGCCCCTCAGCCAACCGATGCAGCCGCCGGATGTAGTCTCGATCCTCGCCGCGACCGGCCAACCGCACACGCGTCGCGGTCCAGCCGAGCGACCGGACGGCCTCCAACAGCAGATGGACGCCCTTGTGCTCGGCCAGCGCGCCCGCATAGCCGATCGTCAGCTCCCCCGGCGAGATCGGACCGTCCGCTGCACACGATGGCCTGCCGCCCGAAAACCAACGCGGCTCCAGGCCGTACGGAATCGAACAGACGCGACCATGACCCAACCGCCCGGACAACGCCTGCCGCGCCGCCCGTGATGGGAAGATGATCGCGTGGGCTCTATTCAGCATCTCGATGAGATACTCGCGGCGGCGTCTCCAGCGCAGCACCTCGACCAGCGGCAGCCCTCGCGCCAACGAACGAACCACGAGCATCGCCGGCAACACCGTCCCGCGCAGAAGCGGCGCGGATGACAGCCCCCGCACCAGCGTGCTTGGGTGTCCGGCGCAAGTGCACCACACGCATTCGCGCCACGTCCCCTTCGCGTCGCACGTGCCCTTGAGGGGATGCCGCAGCGTATGTTTCGGACACAGCCACCAGTAGTCCATGATCGTGATGATCGCGGGGATGTTCATCCTGCGCGCAGCCGGCAGCAACGCGACGCCGATGTGCGCGGGATTAACGATGTGCACCAGGTCAGGCTTTTCACGATGGAGGATCGGCTGCAACTGTTCCGGCCCCAAGCCCTCCACGCCCATCCAGCCGCGGGAAGGATAGTGGTAGACCGACGTCTCGTCCTCGACGGGGGCACCCAACGGCAGATCAGGCCCGCGCCCCTCCGGATCACCGGCAAGCACCGCCGTCTCATGGCCGCGCTCGCGCAGTCCCCTCGTCAAAACCGAGACGTATCGCTCCGTCCCCTGGCCGTAACCGCGCCCGAACTGCATCGTGGCGTACAGGATCTTCATCCGCACGCGTCCTCGACCCGAGACCCTCCACCGCTGGCGGTGGAGAGCACCGATAGGATCCTACTGTTTCCGAGGTGATCAGACAGACGACCCAACTCGATCCGGGCCCGGCAAGGCCCACAGACCGCCACGACCGATCACACGCAAATTCAGATTGTAATTGCCATTCGGCGACAGTGTCAAAAACCATCGATGGCGACCTCGACGTCGATCTCGAGTCGCTCCGGGCTCGAACGTGTGACGCCCGATGCTGCCCGGCGTCCCGTCCCGGTGCTCAGGAAGGTGCCACGAGATTCCGTGGCTGTTTGTTGCACCAAGCCCTTGATAACCCACGAGGGAAAGCGCACTATTCCGAAGTTAGTTCCACCCGGAGGCCGCATCCGCGGCGCGTGTGTCTGAGGCCATTACTGAGGAAGCCGATTCGCCATGCTTGAGCCTTTGCTGAGCCCTGGAGCCGTGGCCGTCGTGGGCGCCTCGCGGACGCCCGGCAAGGTCGGCCATGACATCCTGGCCAACCTGAAAGAAGGCGGCTTCGAGGGCACGATCGTGCCGGTGAACCCGTCGGCCGATGAGATCCTTGGCCTGCCCTGCTGCAAGGACCTCAACGCCTACGACGGGAAGATCGACCTGAGCGTGATCTCGGTGCCCGTCCCCGTCGTTCGCAGCGCGATCGAGGCCTCGATCCAGGCGGGCGCCAAGGCCATCGTCGTCATCACCGCCGGCTTCAAGGAGGTCGGGCAGGAAGGGGCCCGGCTCGAAAAGGAAATCGTGCGGATCTGTAGGGACCGCGGGGTCCGGCTGCTGGGCCCGAACTGCCTGGGCCTGCTCAACAGCCATCATCGCATGAACGCCTCGTTCGCGTCGCACATGCCGCAGCCGGGTGGGATATCGGTGATATCACAATCGGGTGCGCTGTGCACGGCCATCTTGGATTGGGCGGCCAGCCGGCATCTGGGTCTGGCCAAACTCGTCAGCATCGGCAACAAGGCCGACATCGATGAAAGCGACCTGCTCCGGGCCCTCGCGGAAGATGACTACACCAAAGTCGTCGTCGGTTACCTGGAGAGCATCGGCTCGGGCGACGAGTTCATGCGTGCGGCCGAGGCCTGCGCGTCGGTCAAGCCCGTCGTCATCCTTAAGGCCGGCACCACCTCGGCAGGCGTCAAGGCCGCGTCCTCGCATACCGGCAGTCTCGTCGGCGCAGACATCGCCTACGGGGCCGCGTTCAAACGCTCCGGCGTGATCCGGGCCGACAACTTCGAGTCCCTGTTCGACTGTGCCAAGGCCTTGGCCATGCAACCCCTGCCCAAGGGCGACCGGGTGGCGATCATCACCAACGCGGGCGGCCCGGGCATCATGGCCGCCGACGCCGCCGAGCACGCCGGGCTGAAGGTGGCCACACTCGCCCGCGCGATGGCCACCGCCCTGAGGAAGACCTTGCCCGCGGCCGCCAGCGTCGGCAACCCGATCGACGTGCTGGGCGACGCGGACCCGGACCGGTACGTGACCGCCCTCAATGCCGCTCAGGAAGACGAGTCGGTCGACGCGATCGTCGTGATCTTGACGCCGCAGGCGATGACGCGACCGGCCGAAACGGCCCGGGAGCTCGCCAAGTCCCTGCAGGGCACCAAGCCCGTGTTGGTCGCCTTCATGGGCGGGCAGGACGTCATGCCGGGCCGCGATGAGCTGGTGGCCGCCAACCTGCCCGACTACACCTCGCCCGAACGGGCCGTCGGGGCCCTACGCGCCATGTGCGACTATGCCGCCTGGCGGCAGCGCCCGGCGCGCGTCGTCACCCGGTTCCCAGTCAACCGTCGACGGGTCGAGCGGCTGATCGCTCGGCACCTCAGGACCGGACGGACGCGGATGGGCGAGGTCGAGGCCAAGGAGGTCCTGCGGGCCTACGACTTCACCGTGCCGGTCGGCGTGCTGGCGGCCACCGCCGACGAGGCCGTCCAGGTCGCACGGCGAGTCGGATTCCCCGTCGCGATGAAGATCGTCTCCCCCGACGTCGTGCACAAGTCAGACATGGGTGGGGTGAGGCTCCATCTGGCCGACCCCGACGCCGTCCGCGACGCCTTCGACCTGATGATGCTGCGGCTCCAGCGGCAACTGCCCGAGGCCCGCGTCGACGGCGTCTACGTCGAGAAGATGTGCGCCCAGGGCCGCGAGGTCATCATCGGCATGAGCCGCGACGCCCAGTTCGGACCAATGCTCATGTTCGGCCTGGGTGGTATCTTCGTCGAGGTGATGAAGGACGTGACGTTCCATCTGGCGCCGATCACGGCCGACGAGGCCATGCAGATGCTCAAGGGCACGAAATCCTACGCCATGCTGGAAGGGGCGCGTGGCCAGTCGGGCGTGGACCTGTCGGCGATCGCGACCGGGCTCCAGCGAATCAGCCAGTTGGCGACGGACTTCCCGCAGATCACCGAACTGGACATCAACCCCTTCATCGTCGGTGAAGTGGGAACCGAACCCGCGGTGGCAGATGCGCGGATGACCTTATCTGAGGCCGATGGAAAACGATGAGCGCGAAACACGACATCAGCTACGATCCGAACTGGCAGCGCAAGTACGCGACGATGGTCGAATCGCCGGAGCACGCGGTCTCGCACATCCGGTCCGGCCAGCGGGTCTTCATCGGCACCGGGTGCGCCCAACCGCAGGAGCTGGTCAATGCCCTGACGGACCGGGCCAGGGAACTGACCGACGTCGAGATCGTGCACATGCTCACGCTCGGCGAGGCCCCCTATGCCGATGAAGAACTGGCCGAGAACTTTCGGGTCAACAGCTTCTTCATCGCCGAGAACGTTCGGGACGTCATCCAGGAGGGTCGCGGCGACTACACGCCCATCTTCCTGTCCGATGTCCCGCGGCTGTTCAGGTCAGGGCAGTTGCCGCTCGACGCGGCCCTGATCCAGGTCACGCCACCCGACGAGCGCGGGATGTGCAGCCTGGGCATCTCGGTCGACATCGTCAAGAGCGCGGCCGAGAACGCGGGGCTCGTGATCGCTCAGGTCAACCCGCAGATGCCCCGGACGCTGGGCGACAGCTTCATCCACGTCCACGACATGGACGTCCTGGTCGCGGTCGATACGCCGCTGCTGGAGATCGAGCATCCCGAGCCGACGGAGGTGACGCGGCGGATCGGTGAACACGTCGCCGCCCTGGTTGAGGATGGGTCCACCGTCGGCGTGGGCGTCGGGCGGATCTCACAGGCCGTCCTTGCCTTCCTCGGCGACAAGAAGGACCTGGGCATCCACACCCCCGTGTTCACC
>CAYOGX010000026.1:0-13868 GCA_964403235.1 uncultured Planctomycetales bacterium
AAGGTGGTATGCCCGCCCACGTGGCAGACACAAAGCGACAACTTCATACATATCTCGCCTTTCAGCCGACGGGCAGAGCGCGCAAGCTATGGCGCCATGCCGACTGCTGGAAGCGTGGATCAAGCTATGATCGTTCGATCGACCACCGGACCCACTGGGAGGGTGTACAGATGAGAGGGCTGCAATCAGACCTCTTCTGGGGAATTGCGCTGGTGTGCTGTGTAGGCTTCGCGCGAATCGTCGAGGCCCGCGGTGTAGAGGTTTGGCCTGTAGATCCGCTGGTCAAGATCTTTCGAGACGCCAGGCCGGCCAGCGCCGGTCAAGCCATTGCCGAGGTCGCTAGCGGCGAACACGCGAGTCTTCAGATCGTCGTCCGATCGGACGCCGCCATCCGAGCACTGCGCCCGACACTCTCGCCGCTGACGCTTGACGGTGGTCAGGCGAAACTTGTGGGCCGTGCGCCCCGATTTGTCGGCTACGTGCCGGTCACACGCCCGATGCAGCTTCGTCCGAAGAACGGCCTGCCCAGGCCGCCAGCCGACTACCCCGATCCGTTGCTCGAATGCGAAACCATCGACGTTGACCCCGGACAGGCCCAGCCGATCTGGATCACCGTCAAGGTGCCCGAAGACACCCCGGCCGGAACCTATCGCGGAACACTCGCGGTGACCGGCAAGATCGCGGGCAAGGACGTGTCGGCCCGGCAACCGCTCGAAATCAAGGTCTACAAGGCCACCGTCAAGCGACCCCGCCTCTGGGTCACCAACTGGTTCTCGATGACGTCGGCGCACATGGACATCCATCCCAAGCCCGAATCGGCCGAGTACTACGCGCTGCTTCGTCGATATGCCCGGAACATGGCTGACCACCGCCAAAACGTTGCACTGATCCCGGTGCTCTCGCTGACCAGGTTCACGGCTGGACGCGACGGCGGGCTCGAGATGGACTTCACGCGCTTCGACCGCTGGGTCACGATCTTCAAGGAAGCGGGCGTCATTGGCCGGATCGAAGGCGGCCACTTCGCCGGGCGCAGGGGCGGATTCACCGGCCCGTTCGTCGTGGGAATCCGGCGGATCGAGAACGGGAAGATCACCAGCACACGCGTGGATCCGACCAGCTCCCAGGCCCACCGCTTCTATGGACAATTCCTTCCGGCACTGGTCGGCCACCTTCGCGAGAAGGGCTGGCTCGACGGCTACATGCAGCACCTCGGAGACGAGCCCATCCCCACCAATGCAAGGAGCTACCGGGCGATGGCCGGGCTCGTACGCAAGTACGCGCCGGAGCTCAAGATCATTGACGCCTGCCTGATGAGCCGCATGGCCGGGGCGATGGACGTCTGGGTCCCACAGCTCAATCTCCTGCATTATGACTACGAGCTGTTCCGCAAGCGGCAGCGCGCCGGCGATGAGGTGTGGTTCTACACGTGTGTCTTCCCCCAAGCGCCGTATGCCAACCGCTTCATCGAGCAGCGGCTGCTCACGATGCGGCTGCTCCACTGGATCAACTACCGCTACGGCGCCACCGGATACCTGCACTGGGGCTACAACCATGGTTGGGGAAAGAACCCGTTCAAACACACGACGCGAAAGCACACCTTCCCCGACTATCTGCCGGCCGGTGACATGTGCATTGTCTATCCTGGTAAAGACGGGCCGCTCGATTCGATCCGCCACGAGGCTATGCGCGATGGCATCGTCGACCACGAACTGCTGTCCATGCTCGCCGAGCGCGACCCCGCGGCGTCCAAGCGCCTGGCCGAAAAGCACATCCTGGACTTCGACAAGTACAACACGGACGTCGAGACCTTCCGCGCCACGCGCCGTGAGCTGCTCGAACGGTTGAGTACACCCTAGTCCGTCGCGGGTTGCCCCTTCCCTGGCGGTCGCTACAACGTACCTGAAATTGGGGCACCCATCTTCGGCATACGCCGCGTTACGAGTACTGGCGGGTACGTGGATGGCAACGGTGCTAGAGCGCTTCACGCTTGATCGTAGCGGTGTTTGAAGGGGGAGGGCGAGGCTCCTGCCGAGCCGCGGCTCGCCGGGAGCCTCGCCCTCCCATTCCGTTCGATGCTACGTTCGAACGTCAAGTGCCTTAGGTGGATACCTTGCGCTTCTTCGACTTGCTTTTCTTTGGGCGCTTTCGGTCGCGGAGGGGCCAATGCTTCGATGGGGTCCTGGCGCTTTGGAGGATGGCCTCGACCTTGGCCACGACGTCCGGATGTTGCTTGGCGACGTTGTGCTTCTCGCCGATGTCGGTGCGGAGGTCGTACAGCTCGATGGGCCGGCTCGGCGCGAGCCGCACGGCCTTCCAATCGCCCATGCGGACGGCCTGCTTGGACGGGCCCTCGTGAAACTCCCAGTAGAGGTATTCGTGCTGTCTCTGCGGTTTGCCGAGTAGGGCGGGTCGGATGGAGATCCCGTCGATGTTCGAGGGCGGCTTGGCGCCGGCCAGCTCCGCCGCCGTCGGCAGGAAGTCCCAGAACGCCCAGACCTGATCGCTGACCGAGCCGGGCTTGATCTTTCCC
The DNA here is from genome assembly GCA_964403235.1 of uncultured Planctomycetales bacterium. Taxonomy (GTDB): domain Bacteria; phylum Planctomycetota; class Phycisphaerae; order UBA1845; family JAFGLZ01; genus JAFGLZ01. Next base: position 2,531 of record CAYOGX010000026.1, read on the forward strand.
GGCCACCGCGCGAGCGTGGGCACGCGGATGCCGCCCTCGTACAGGTCGCGCTTGATCCCGCGCAGGAGCCCGCTGCTGCCGAAGAAGTCGGGCTTGGCGCCGCCCTCGCGGTGTGGGCCGTTGTCGCTCGAGAAGAACACGACCGTGTCCCGGTCGATGCCCAGGTCCTTGAGCACTCCCATCAGCTTGCCGACGTCGCGGTCCATCCGGGTGATCATGGCGGCGTGGCCCTTCTGGGGCGCGGGCCAGGACTCGTCGGCATACGGGCCGTAGTCAGGCACCTCCATACCGTCACGCTTCACGCCGCCCAGCTCGTTGTTCGCGTGGGGAATCGTGTAGGCCAGATACAGGAAGAACGGTTTGCGATGGTGCCGGCGGACGAATTCGAGCGCGTCCTCGGCGAACAGATCGTGGCTGTACGCCTTGCGGCTGCCGTCCGGTCCGCTCTGTCGCTTGGCGGCGTCCCTGCTGTACAGCTCATAGGCGTCCTCGCCTGGCCCCAGATTGCCCTCGAGCAGGACCTTCTTCTCGTTCCGCCACAGGAACGGCGGGTAGTAGTTGTGGGCGTTGCGCTGATTGAGGTAGCCGAACCACTCGTCGAAGCCCTGCCGATTCGGGATGCCGGTGGTCTCCGGCTCGCCCAGCCCCCACTTGCCGATGATGCCGGTCGCGTAACCGGCGTCCTCGAGCAGCTCGGCGATGGTGACGTCGTCGGGCAGCAGCGGCACGCGCGCGTTGCCTCGGACGCGGGCATGGCCGGTGTGAAGCCCCGTCATCAGACAGCACCGCGACGGCGCGCAGACGGTGCTGCCGGCGTAGGCCTGTGTGAAGCGCATGCCCTCGGCCGCCATTTGGTCGAGGTGGGGCGTGCGAATCCGCTGCTGGCCGTAGCAGCCCAGATCGCCATAGCCCAAATCGTCAGCCAGGATGAAAACGATATTCGGCGGCCTGGACTTGGGCGTGGATTCGGCCGCCCGACCGCGCTTGGCGGTCGACAAGGCGGCCGTACCGCCGATCGCCGCGCCCGCTGCCACCTTGAGCGCTTCCCGTCGGGTCACTTTCGCGTTCATTAGGTCTCCTCCCGCAGAACAGTTACTATAGCCTCCTGCCGTCGCCCGATCGAGCGTCCCGTGGTGTCGAATCACGCTTCGGTTGTCGCGTCGAGCAGCTCGACGGCCCTTTCGGCCATACGCCCCACGGTGGTGGCCTGGAGCAGGCCCGTATCGAAATCGTATGACCTCACGGGGGCGGGGTCTTCTCGAAGCGTTTCGATGGCTGGACGGTGCGACGGCACGCCGATCGCTGCCAGGGCCAGGGCGGCATGGCCTCGGACGAACGCATCGGGGCTCCCGAGCGAGTCGGCCAACTCGGGCGCGCTCTGGACAAACGGCGCGCGATCGACGCAGGCAACCCGGTACACGGCAAGATGCGATCCCCGCTCGAAGGGCGCTCGCCGGTAAAAGCCGGTCAACAGGACACCGTACTCGCCGATGAGCGAAGGCACGTTGACGAGGATCTCGCCGATCGTCTCAGGCGCGTGCCATCCTACGGCACCCGACTCGTCATTCGTCAGCCACAGGAGCCGGCGGATGAGGCCTCGGACGCGTTCCACGTCGTCGCCGGCCAGCATACCCGCCGTCCTGCCGATCGCCTCCACCGCCCGCCACCGGATCAGCGCGTCCGTATCGAACGTAAGCGACAGCAGCCTGCTCAGGGCGCCCCGGGTCGAGCCGGCCCACGCGATCAGGCCGGTGACATCCCTCGCCGCCAACAACTCTCGGGGTTCTGAGTCGCGTTTCGTGTTCATCGGCTCCGGGATCCTAGAATTCACCGTGCGCACACAGGTATGCCACCACCCAGATGTTGAACAGAATTAGAGACGCGATGGCCTGCGAGGCCAGCACGGTGCTCACGGGGTGATCGAACCTCAGATACAACCGGTACGACGTCGCCAGCCGATAGGCCGACACGATCAGCGCCGGCACCAACACCCCCACGCCAATGTTGAACATGAGGCCGATGGCCGCGTCGTTCGTCAGCCCGCCCGCCACCAGGACCACGATCGCACACCCAAGAAGCATGACCCCCACGAGCACCAACCAATCGTAGCAGTAGGAGATGCATCGCACGACGTGGATCGACTTGACCCTGGCCCGCCACATCGAGATGCGAAAGACCATCAGCCCCGCGAACACCAGCCAGGGCCATAGCAGCGGCAGCAACAGGAATCCCCAATAGTCCCACGCGAACGGGGCCTCGCGGGCCAGGTCCCCGATCATGCCCGCAGTCACGCGCAGGGGATAGCGCTTCTCGACGTATGCTTGGATCGATCCGTATTGCGACACGATCTGCTTGGCGCGCTGGGCGCTCCGGGGGCTGTTCCAGTAGGCCAGCACGCCCGGTCGCATTCTCCGATGGAGGGCGATCGTCTCCCGCGCCCTGTAGACCCCGAAGGCAGAGAGCTGTCCGGCCAACGCCAGAAGATGGATACCGGCTAGCAGACACCAGTACACCAGCAGTTGGCGCGGATAGGACGGCTGGCTGGCGTGGATCGACCGCCAGAACCGACGGGGCAGCAGGCCGCCTGCGATCGTCTTGCGGAGCGACCACAGCCGCCGCTCCGGATGATGCTCGAACAGATACCGATGATGCCGCCGCATGGGGTCGAGGATCTCGGGCCACGCGAAGGGATACCCGCATTCGGGACAGCGCGGCTCGGTCAGCCCGTACAGGTTGTAGTCGCATAGCGGGCAGAGGACGTCCTCGTCGATGCGATCCCAGTCGGGCGGGGACGCCGGTTGATCGGGTAGGTCCGCCATCTCATTGGCATCCTACCACGAATCGCCGCGGTAGGAACCACGCGGCGCGTCTCGCTGATCGGACGTCTGCGGGCGCGCGCCGGATCAATCCGAGCCGCGAGCGTCGGGCGAATCATGCAGCGTGGATCAAATCGGTGAACGGTGGCGTAGGATCGTCGGTGGTGCGACGATTCCTAGTGGACCAGCGAGCCGTAGACCAACCCTCCCACCGCCACCACGATCGTGGCCAAGGCAACGTAGCCGATCACCTGCTTGGCCGGGTCGGATATGTTCGCGAACGGGCGATCGAGCGTGACGAACACCCACGCCACCGCGTTGACCCCGGCGGCTAGGACGCTTGCAGCGATGGGGGTTCGAGGGACGTCGTCTTTGTCGGGCGCCTCGGGCTCTGGGGCGTCGGTGGGCTTCTCCTCGCTCTCCTGTTCGTCGGGCTGGTCATCGCCGTCGCTGAGGTCGACGGCGATGTCGAAATCGTCGTAGTCCTCGAGTCCCGCGTCGGCGGCGTTAGCGCTCTTGGGCGCTGCCTCGGGTTCGCTCGAGTCAGCTGCCGACGCGTCATTGGCATCGGCCGGGTCAGCCTGGGCGGCATCCGCCGGCTGGCCCCCATCGGTGTCCATGCTTCCCCTGTGGGCGGCGGGTTTTCGAGAGTCGCCCGCCACCTTGTCGAGCAGGGCCTCGAGGTCGGCGAGCTTGGCGTCCACGTCGTCGGCATCGAGGGACTCGCTTGCCTCGACGTGCGAGGAGGCCTCCTCGGCCTCAGACTTCTCGTCAGCGGCAGGCACGCCCTCGGCAGGGGACGTCTTGCCGGGTGCGGGGGCATCCGGGCCAGACGCCTCGACGGGCTCGCCCACTTCCTTGCCGGCCTTGTCGGCCAGCGCGCTGGTCTGCTCGAGCAGCGCGTCGATGTCCGTACCGCCGACGTCGGCTATGGGATCGGGCTGGGCGCCGTCTGGGTTGCTCATGGTTGGATCATCGGTCAGGCCGTAGCGAGGGCCTTAAGTTCTATCGGCCACCGATGCTTCGCGGCTTAACGCCCACCGCCCGACAGCACGGTGGCAGCCGCAAGCTTCCCACTCACAACCGGTTGCCGGGCCGGTCCTCCACAATGATAATGCGGGCATGGCCGAACGGCGGTTCTACTGCGAGTCACTGGCCAAGGGCCGCATCGCCCTGCCGCCCGACGAGGCCCACCACGCCCGCAACGTGGTTCGCCTCGCCAAGGGGGACGTCGTCCGGCTGTTCGACGGTCAGGGTCGCGAGGCCTCGGCCCGCGTCGAGGCCGTCAGCCGCGACGGTGTCGAGGTCCGCATCGAGCAGATCGAATCGGTCGACGAAGGCCACCGCCTGCTGCCGATCACGATTGCGGTGGCCATGCCCAAGGCCGGCCGGCAGGACGTCCTGATCGAGAAGTGCACCGAGCTGGGCGCCCGGGCGATTTGGCCGATCATCACCCAGCGCAGTGTGGTGCGGCCACGCGCGGGCCGGGTCGAACACTGGAAGCGGATCAGTATCGCCGCCGCCAAACAGGCCGGGCGATCTTACCTGCCCCACATCCTCTCGCCGCAGCCCTTCGACGACGTGTCCCCGCTGGTCGAGAAGTTCGACCTGGCCGTCTTCGGCTCGACCGACCCACAGGGCCCGCCCCTGCTGAGTTGCCTGGGCGCAAAGACACCTGCAGACAACGTGCTGGTGCTGATCGGCCCGGAGGGCGGGTTGACGCAAGACGAGCAGGCGGCATTGACCAAGGCCGGCGCGATCCCCGTCGGCCTCGGCCGATGCGTCCTACGCGTCGACACCGCCGCCATCACCGCCCTGGCCGTCCTCGCCGCCTGGATAGAGGTTGGCACTCGCCCCTGAATCGAAACCAGCGCGGCGCGTCCGGTACGATTGGATGACACATTGCCCGCTCGGGGCCGGGCCTCCTCATCGAGATGGGGCGCTTGCGGCGCGCTTGTCGACGACGGTGACCCCCTTGGGGATCGCGAACTTAAAGGTTCCGGCAGGCGGCTCTTCGTAGCTGATCTCGTAGCGACGATTACCTGGGAACAGGGCGAAGAACGGCAGCTTGGACTTCGGATCAATGTAGTGATCCCATTTCACCTTGCCTCTGCTCTTGCCCCAACGCACGAGGTCGGCAGGCCGCCCGCGATAGGTGATGTTCTCCTTCAGTACGATGCAGTCCTCGCCTGCCAGGTCCCTGAGCCATTGGCCCATTCGGCCGATCCATTGATACAGCTTGTCTTTCGCGTCCCAGACGAACACGGTTCCCTTGTCCTTGCGGTATTCATAAACGACCTTCCTATCGTCTACGACGAGGAAATGCTTTCCTGGCGTGTCCTGTCGATAGCGGCGCTGGCGACCGTCGCGGCCGAGCTCGACCCATCTTTCGTCCACGAGCTTGCCGTCTTTGTCCCGCGCAACGGCATGGACGAAGTGCACCGGCGGAGGCGGTGCGGCAGGGATCTTCACAAGTTCGGCGTTGAAATCGAACCGGACCGCGCCGCTCTCTTTGTGCCACTTCTCCCAGGCAGCGATGGTCTGCTTGTTGTGCTCGGGCGTCCCGGCGGGGTCGTACCTGAAGTTCTGGCCGGTGACCTGCCTCAGCCGGTTGATCATCTTGGCCACGCTTTGCGCCCTGGTCGGCATGTTGCCGTCACGAAACGTGGGATCATCAGCGTAGTCGAACATCCGCGCATCCATTTGTCGACTCAGCCCTGAGACCATCGTGGGCAGGGCCTTACGCACGTCCCGGTCCGCTTCTTCGAGCATGCCCTTCTTCGCATAGGCCAACCCCCGAGCGAGATGACAGTAAGAGGGGTCCCCATGCTCCCCAAAGATTGCCAGAACGCGCGAATAGCCCTTGAGGGCCCCGTCGTAGTCTCCTAACGCGTAGCGGCTCTGCCCGAGCCAAAACCATGCCCAGTTTCGACCAGGCTCGGCCTCGACCACGCTCTCAAAGAGCTTGGCCGCTTCCGCGTAGTCGCCCTTGGCGAGTGCATATCTGGCCTCGTTGAATCGCCGGCCCGCAGCCTCCCTGGTCTTGCCCTGCCTTTCCTCTTCCTGGAACCACTTGGGTTTTGGCCTGGGAGGGGCGCCGGACCTCAGATCCACGACGGTAACACCCTCAGGAATGAGAATCCTGAACGCGTCTTGCGGCGGTTGCTCATAGCTCAACCCGTAGCGCCCGAACGCGATCGGGAGTTTTGTCTCTGGATCGATGTAGAAATCGTCCTTCGACGTGCGGTACCGGATCCGATGCGCCGGTCGGCCCCGGTAGGTAACGTTCTCCTCGAGGACCTCATAACCCTTGCTCGCCAGCCTGCGGTACTCCTGGCCGGGGTTTCCGATCCACTGGTAGGGACCGTGCTTACTGCGATCGTAGAGAATGACGGCGTTATGCTCTCTACGAGCCCGCAGGAGCGTCTTTCCGTCATCCACGATGAGGGTATCGGGCTGCGTCTCCTGCCGATACCGGATCTGGTTGCCGGTTTCGTTCAGCTCGATCCATCGGTTATCGACGACCTTGCCGGACTCGTCTCGTCTCACCACATGGAGATAGCGAACGTGCTTGAGGGCCTCGATCGTCTGTTCCGAAGCGTACGCGGGTTGGGAAGACGGTAGAACCATGGTCAATACCGTCACCACTGCAACGATGGCCGCTGCGGCCGTTGCCAGTTTGTATCGGTGCTTTTTCACGAATGTTCTCCAATCGTGGACCGGGCGCGGGTCGCGCCCGGTCTCGGGTCCGCGCGTTTGCTTGGCCTGGGCCACTGCCTGCTTCGCGGCGTCCAGGGCCCCAACCAGGCGCCCTTCGTCGATCGGGTCGTGGCGAAGTTGACGGATGGCCTCGTCCAGCACATCCGGTGGAGGCTTTTCGCCTTGCCCGTTCATGACGACGCTCCGTTCGTGTCCTGATCCACAACGACGGTCACGAGCAGCTCCCGAAGACGGGTTCGCGCCCTGTGGACCAGGACCTTGATCGCATTGGTTTTGACGTCCATGACGCTGGCGGCCTGGCGGTACTTCACGCCCTCGATGCAGCACAGGCAGAACGCCTGGGCCTGCTGTGGCGGCAGTTCGGTCAGCGCGATCCGCAACCGCTCGCCCAGCTCGCCCGCTTGGGCCGCCGCCAGTGGCTCGTTGCAGTCGCTTGGTGGAACCGTCCACCGGTCAGGATGACCGACCAGCTCGGTGTGTCTGGCCCGTTGCCGCAGTCGGTCCAGGGCCCGACGCGTCGCCAACTGCTTCAGGAACGCCGGCCAATGGCGGATCCGATCTCGGCGCGAGAACTCCCAGGCCGACAGGAACACGTCCTGAAGACACTCCTCCGCGTCGTCGGCGTTGCCCAACAGCCGATACGCCGTCCGCCACACGGCCGGGCCGTGCAGGGCGATGATGTCATCCCAATTTGTCACCGGTACCGGTCATCCCCGCCGCGACCGTCGAACGCTCAGGACGTCACGCAGCCGCGCATACCATCATCATAGTCGCTCGAACCTCGCAGGTTGTTACACGGAATTGCGGGAGGAATCCGAGCCGCGACCGTTAGGGCGTGGACGGTTCGGCCTGCGGCATGGCCTGGAGCTGTTGGCGGTAGGCCTTGGCCCAGCGGCGGGTGTCCTCGATCTGCTCGTCGGTGAAACTGCGGAAGCGTTTTTGGGCGTGCAGGTAGGACTCGACCTCGTAGCTCGGCTCGCGCCGACTGGGCCCGGTGAAGCGCACGCGACCCTCCTCGATCTCGAACAGGTTGAACATGCCGGTTCGGACCGCGAGTCGGCCCATCTCGACCAGGTCGGCCGGCTCGAACCCCCACCCCGGCCCGCAGGGGCACAAGACGTGAATGTACTTCGTGCCGTGGATCGTTCGGGCCTTGGCGAACTTGGCGTGCAGGTCCATCGGATACGACGAGCAGGCCGTCGCGATGTACGGGATGCGATGGGCGGCCATGATCATGACCATGTCTTTCTTGTGCTCGACCTTGCCCGCTCCCGGCGTGGTAGCGGTTTGGACGCCGCACGGGGTCGCGCCGCTCCGCTGCGTGCCGGTGTTCATGTAGGCCTCGTTGTCGTAGCAGACGTGGAGGTAGTTGGTGTTTCGCTCGGCCGCACCGGAGATGGCCTGGATGCCGATGTCGACCGTCCCGCCATCGCCGGCCCACCCGACGACGGCGATGTCATCCCGCCCTTGCGCCTCCAGCGCCGCGACGACTCCCGACGCGGCTGCCCCCGTCGTCTCGAAGGCCGTGTGCAGCACCGGTACGGTCACTGACGTCCGCGGATACATCCCGTGCAGCACGGTGACGCAGCCGGCCGGCACGACGACGATGGTCTTGGGGCCCAAGGCCTTGAGCGCGTGGCGATACGCCAACGCCGCCCCACAACCCGAGCACGTCCGGTTGCCCGGCAGGATGTACTCCTTCTTGGGAATGTCGCTGATCTTCATGGTTCAGGCATCGCTCGCGTCACCACCCACCACGCAATGTGTGGGGTGCTATGGGCAACGCCCGACCCACGAGGGTCGGGTCTTGCCCGTGCTCGCACGATAAGGAGCGTCCGCACGGTCAAACTTCGCTCGTCCCTCGCGAAGCCTGCCCATGCCACCCTTCCGCGTCATTCCGACGAAACGCCCGTCTCGGCGATCTGCACCAAGGTGCTTTGCGCCGGGTGCAGGTTGATCCACGGCATCTCCTGCGGTCTGCGCGGCGGCTCGATCTGGCCGGACAGCACGCCCTCGGCGGCGTCGGCGATCATCTCGGCGGTGGCCTCTCGTCCGCCGAGGCCGGCGATGAAACAGCACAGCTCCGCCGGATCGGCCAGACCGTACAGTGCGGCCTTGGTGTCGGAGGCCAATGGCCCTTCGTAACCGTAGCTCAGCGCGCGGTCGATGATCATGATCCTGTCGAACGACGCCGCCAGGCGGCGAATCGTCTCGGTCGGGAACGGGCGGAACAGCCGGAGCGACGCCACGCCGACGCGACGCCCACGCTCGCGGAGGAGATCGGCCGCCACCCTCGATTCGCTCGCCACCGTCCCCATCGCCAGGATCACGAGTTCCGCGTCATCGGTCTTGTACGTCTTGACGACCCCGCCGTAGCTGCGACCGAACGCGTCGCCGAACGCCTCGTCCACGTCGACCACGTCGGCCTCAGCCGCCGCCAGGTCCTGTTGAAGCCGGTGCCGGATCTCCATGTACGCGCCCAGTTCGGCGATACCCGGGTGGTCGTGTCGCGGGTCCGGCATGGTCACCAGCCCGAAGTTGAGCGGCTGATCCGGATCGAGCTTGACCGGCGGTTCGTATGGCGGCAGGAACGCATCGACCTCGGCCTGTGCCTCGGTCAACACCGGCATGGCCGTGTGACTCAGCACGTAACCGTCGTAGCAAACCATGACGGGGATCAGCACCCGCTCGGCCAGCCGGTAGGCCTGGATGATCGAATCGTAGATTTCCTGGTTGTCCTCGACGTAGATCTGGATCCACCCGGTGTCGCGCTGGCTCATCGAGTCCTGATGATCGGTCCAGACGGTCCAGGGCGCGGCCACGCCGCGGTTCACGCAAGCCAGCACGACCGGCAGCCGGGCCCCGGCCGTCCAGTGGAGCTGCTCGTGCATCAGGCACAGGCCGTTCGCGCTGCTGGCCGTGAACGTCCGCACACCCACCGTCGATGCGCCGATGCACACCGTGATCGCCGTGTGCTCGCTCTCGACGCAGACGTACCGCGCGGCCATCTCGCCGTCGGATACGAATTCGCTGATCCGCTCGGTGACGGGGCTCTGCGGGGTGATCGGATAGGCTGCTACCACCTGAACGCGACAATCCTTGACGGCGTACGCAGCCGCGTGATTGCCGGTCAGAAGCCGCTTGTCGCTCATTGAGATCTCCGCGGACAATGCCCGCCCGTCTTCTGGATTGTCGTGAATGCCCTCAGGCGAGTCAAGGAAACGGCGTGCCGATGTCGTCTTGCAGACCGGTGCCTCCTCGGTACGGCGGCTCACTTGACCGTCAGCGAATAGAGCGAGACGCTGATCGGCGGGACCTTGAGCCTATCCGGGATGCCGTTGCACGGGCGCGCCTCGATTCGCACCCGCGGGGGCTTGCCGGGTTCGTTGTAGGCCATCGGGTCCGGGCCCGTGATCTGCCACATGCGTCCCTCGCCCGTCAGCGACGTGCCCTTGACCGCCATCGCCAGGGTCAGCTCGCCTTGCATCGGGTTGACGATCGCCACAGTCAAGGCCTTGCGATCCTCTGTCCATGCGGCCGCGACGTCCAACGGGTTCGCGTCGCCGGTCACCGACACCGGGATCACGCCAAAACGACGGCGGTACAGCTTGAGCGGGAGCCCCGTCGTCGCGAACGCCGCGGCCGTCTTGGTCGCCTTGATACAGCCGATCACGTTCACCGTCTGCGCGTAGTTGGCCATCGTGATGATGTCGCTGTTGCGAAAGTACTCATGTAATCCCGCGGCGATGCCCAGTGCGTCTTTCAGGTGATACCGAACGCCCAACTCACCGTACACGTGCGGGCCGTACCAGTAGTTCCATTCGTCCATGGCGATCCGAATGTCCTTGCCCGCCAGCGACCCGATCGACTCGCGGTACCGACGGTGCGCCTCGGCCTTGTAGCGCACCTGATCGGGGATCTGCCGAACGTGCGACAGCAAGCCCGGCTTGTCGCGGGTGTAGAAGTGCTCACTGATCAGGTCCATATGGTCGGCGCAGTGGGTCATCATCTGCTCGGACCACTTGCCCACCGCCCCGACGGCCACCAGCTTGATCGTCGGGTCGACCGCCCGCATCGCCTTGGCGAACGCGTTGTGCTTCTTGACGTACTGGTCCAGCGGCAGGTGCCCGAGCTGCCACTTGCCGTACATCTCGTTGCCGATGCCCCACCACTTCACGTTGTAGGGCTCACGATGGCCGTTCTTGGCCCGCAGCCGACCCATCGGGGTGTCGGTCTTGCCGTTGGCGTATTGCAGCTCCTCGACGGCCATCTTCACGTCGCCCTGCCCACTGTTGACGACGATCAACGGTTCGGTCTTCAGCTCACGGCAGAACGCGATGAATTCGTCCAGGCCGAAATCGTTGTGCTCGACGCCCTTCCAGGCCGGGTTCTTCCGAGGCGGACGCCGGTCGCGATCGCCGATGCCGTCCTTCCAGTCGTACCCGCTGACGAAGTTCCCGCCCGGCCAGCGATAGATCGGCGCATCGAGCTCCTTGAGCACCTTGAGCGTGTCGGCCCGCATGCCGTGGAGGTTGTCGGCCGGCATCAGCGAGACCGCCCCCACGAGAAACGTGCCCTTGCCACGGCTGACGATCTCCAACCGGGCGTCGTCGGTGTCCGCCCCGGCCGTAAAACGCAGCGGCGTCTTCGTGAACGTCGCCGTCAATTGCTTAATGGTCACTGTCTGCCGATCGCTTTGGCCCGGCGCCCAGACCAGACCGACCTCGACGGGCCCGGCGTCGGTTTCGCCGGCCAGGATGATCCGGCCAACATAGTCGCGGCCTTTCAACAGGCCCAGGCCA
>CAYOGX010000027.1:0-13601 GCA_964403235.1 uncultured Planctomycetales bacterium
GAGTCGGAGTGGTCGGCCTTGCAAGACACCGGCTCGGTCGACAGCTCGTATATCACCGAGAGTATGCAGTTCCGGATCAACTGCTTTCGCGACAACGACGGGCTGGCGATGGCCGTCCGTGCCCTGGAAAAGACCATCCCCGCCGTGGAGGAGATCGGGTTTCCGAACAACGTGTGGCGCGACATCATCGCCCGACAGCAAGGCCTGGTGCTGTTGACCGGGATCACGGGCGCCGGCAAGTCCACCACTATCGCGTCGCTGATCGACCGGATCGCCCAGCAGCGTCCCTGCCGCATCATCACGCTCGAGGACCCCATCGAGTATCGCCTGACGAGCAAGACAGCGATCATCTCCCAGCGCGAGGTCGGGCGCAACGTGCCCAGCTTCGGGCGGGGGTTGCGCGACTGCCTCCGCGAGGATCCCGACGTGATCTTCGTCGGCGAGATGCGCGACCGGGAATCGACCTCCTGGACGCTGACGGCCGCGGAGACCGGACATTTGGTCTTCTCCACGCTTCACACCCGCGACGTGCGCGGTACGATCACGCGGGTCCTGGACATGTTCCCACCCAGCCAGCAGGATGAGGTGGCCAGCCAGATGTCGCTCGGCCTGAGTCACATCGTTTGCCAGAAGCTCATCCCCCGGGCCGACGAGAAGGGGCGGGTGGTGGCCATGGAGATCCTCAACAACACCTACGCCTTATCCAACTTGATCCGTTTGGCGAAGATGGAGCAGGTCTACTCGCAACTGCAAACGCGGACCAAGGACGTGCCTGAGGAACGGATGACCACGCTCGAGCGATCGCTGGCCGCGCTGGTCCGCAGCGGCGTCGTGACGGCCCTGGAGGCCGAGAAATGGGCGAACCACCTCTCCGCCCTCATCGACGAACTGCAACGAACCGAGTAATGCGATGGATCGGGGTATGCGGGTGCCTGTAGTGAGGGAACGGACGTCGCTGACGACAGAGCTTCGGCGGGCTAGACTTCGTACAGATCCTTCGCGTTGGCGAGTTCCTTGTCCAGGTCCTCCCAGAGGGTACGGATATCGTCCCGTCCGAGATTGAGATCGCCCAGCAGCGTCGATCTCAGTTGAGGCTTGTACTTCACACGGACCGAACCGATGCCCTTCTGCTGGCAGAGGAAATTGGCCAACTCGACGGCCGACGTTATCAGGCGGATCACGCGCGACTGGCGGCCGCATCGATCCCCTGCGTGGTGCCACCGAATGCACTCGATGGTGAGATCGGGGAATTGCCAATTTTTGGCCAATGCGGCGCCCAACTCGGCGTGATCGAACCCGACCACCTCCCGCTCGCACACTCGGAGCTCTCGGTCGGGCTGGACCCTCTCGACGGCCTTGCGGAAACTGTCGTGGTCGTTTTCGTCAAACAGCACGATGCCGATGTCGTGTAGCAACCCACCCAGGTAGGCGTCCTCGAACCGGGCGGCGCCTACGTGGCGGGCGATCAAGCGGGCGCACAGGCCCACGGCCACCATGTGCTTCCACAGCCCCAACCGACTGTAGGAATCGATCTCGAAGTCCTTCTTGAACATGTCGCTCACCGACGCGGTCAGCGCCAGGTTCCGGACGGTAGTGAAGCCGAGCAGGCTGATGGCGTTCTGTAGGTTGCTGGTCGACGTCCGCAGGCCGAAGTGCGCCGAGTTGACCGTCTTGAGGACGCGGCTCGTCAGCGGCGGGTCGCACTCGACGATGGCCTTGAGGTCCCCCGCACCCGCGCCGGGGTCGTTGACCACCTCCATGATCTTCGGGAGCACCGTAGGGAGCGTCGAGACCTCGGTTGCCTGCTTGACGAGTTGTTGCAGTCGGCTCTTCCTGTCCTGCGCTTCGGCCAACGCGGGGTTGTCCATCGTCATTGCTCCGCTCGCTAGACGGCTTCCGGACGCGGTTGGGAGCTCGGATCGGTCGAGTGCGTCCTGTCCGCCAAACCGAGCACTCCGCGTTTGCATTGAGGTCCGGAGCCGGGATTCAAGTCTTCAGGCTTATTGCAAACCCTTGGCGGGCAAGGAATCCATGCGTACCGACCCCAAAGTGCCCTCAATTGCCTAGCAAGGAAACACCACACCGTCCACTTACTCTCGGCTCGTTTGTGCTTATCGACTGAAACGCCGCGCGACGTTAGCACCATCGCTCAGGCCTCAGGAGGGCTGCGCCCGCTGGGTCGTGGGGCGGGGGCGAGGCCAACCCCACCCCTGTCGGTCTGGTGACGTGGGCGGACGGGCTCGCGGGTGTCCGATAAACCAGCGCCTGACGACGGCATTGACCGCGGCCGGTGGCTGCTGTATGTGCTGCACGTCACGAGGAACACCCGGCGACGGGGGGTGGAACGGGCCCCGCGGGTTACGTCACGGAACCCGTCGTGTCGGAGGAGCTGCCGATGCGCGTCAACGTGGCGGTTCTGGTCGTCTCACTGATCACTGCGGCATGGTGCGCCCACCTCTGCACGGCGCTGGAGGTGGCACGCCTGGGGAATCCGATCTGGCGACGGGCCGACAACCTCCGCGATCCGGCTGTCCTGCGGCTCGACGACGGCTACCTGCTGTTCTACACGCGGTTCTCCGGCAGCGACTGGTCCCAGACGAACAACTGGGCCGTCGCCGTCGTTTTCACCAGGGACTTCGTCACGTTCGAGAACGACCACGACATCACCCCCAAGGGGTACGGCTCGCCGGGTGACCCGATCCGCTGGCATGGCCGATACCTCCTGCCCTACCAGTCCTACCCGAACCGACCCAACCGGCTGTGCTACAGCGAATCGACCGACGGGCGGACGTGGCCGTCGGCAAGACCGCGGTCCTTCCTGCCCGAAGCGAACCGGCTCGCCTGGAACACCCTCAAGCGCGCGATCGATCCGTGCTTCGTCGTCGACGGCGATACGCTGCACTGTTTTTTCGTGGGTTCGTGCAAGATCTCGAACGGGCACGCAAACCTGCTCGGCCACGCCGTCACCACGGACAAGGATCTGAGGGAGTGGCGGATCCTGACCACCGACGCGCCGCTGATCGGCCGAGGCGAGCGTGCCCCGGACGGCGTCGAGAACATCACCGTGTTCAAGACCGGACAGGTCTGGACCATGATCTACAGCGAGGGCATGAAGAACCAGCACCTGGCCTATGCCCAGTCCCCGGACCTGGTCCGCTGGACGCTGAAGGGCCCGATCGACGTCCCCCGCCAGACCTGGATGCACCGTCGCTACGGCGCCCCGTTCGTGTGGCGGGAACCGGACCAGTGGGTCATGATCCTAATGGGCAGGGGGAAGGACAACCGAACCACGTTCGGTCTATTGACCTCGCCGGACGGGATTCGCTGGACGCTGCTGCCCGAACGGGCCGGGAAGTGATCATGAGCATGGTCAGCCCGGCCAACGACGGCGCCGGCGGGCCCTGTACGGCGCAGCGGCGTCGTCCCAACGATTCCGCGAACACGCACGTGGGCCGGCGCGGCTGACGCTGCTTGATTTGGATTCAAGGGAAGGCATCGGCCATGTGCTGGTGGCAGCGGTATTTCGGCAGCGACGACTACCTGCTCCTGGAGGGGGCGCCGCGCGAAGACCGCGTCGAGCAAATGGCGGCGTTCATCTGCGACGTGCTCGAGATCGGCCCGGGCTGCCGCGTGCTCGACGCGGGATGCGGGCTCGGGCTGCATGCGCTCGCCCTGGCGAGAAGGGGATGCCTGGTTACGGCGATTGACGCCAGCGCCTACATGATCGAACGGTGCCAACGCCTGACCGCGGACGAACGCCGACTCACCATCAAGCAAGTGGACTTCCACACCATGGCCTTCGACCGGCAGTTCAGCGCCGTGCTTTGCTTGGGCAACACGCTCGGGTTCGGGACGCGGGAAGACGACGCCGAGGCGGTCCGTCGGATGGCGGCGTCGCTCGTCGACGGCGGGCGGCTCCTCATCGAACTGCACAACTTTGCATGGTTCAGGGACAACATGGTCGGCCGGACCTGGTGGGAGGAGGCGGAGGCGTTCGTCCTGTCGGACGCTGCCTACGACGAGGCCGACCAGAAACTCGTGACGCGGGATATCATCCTGCCCAAGGACGGCGGTCCGCCGAGGGAATACCAGATGTCCCTGCTGCAATACCGGCCCGAGGAGGTCGAGCGCTTGCTTGGCTCCGTTGGCCTGACGGATATCCGGTTCTATGGTGACGCATGTCGCGCCGAGCACGGGCTGATGTTCTCCTGCGAGGGGTTCAACGAGCGGTCGCGCGAGATGGTCGTGACGTGTAGCAGGCCGGACCGCTAGGTTCGAAGCGCGTCAGCGTAGGCCCACGCGAGCAAGCGCGCTGGACGAGAGTTGATCGCGATGCAGAAGCAATACGCCGCAAACGAGATCCTGTACCAGCGGATGAAGGCCAAGGGCCTCCGCTCGCTGGGCCAGCTGAATGACCCGGACAAGGGACGGGACATCACCGAGCACGCCGAGCGGTTCTTGACCGACGCGCTGGCCCAGCCGTGGGCGCCGAAGGGCGGCAGGGCGATCGAGCTCGGCTGCGGCACGGCCCCGATGTTGCGGTGGCTCTGCAAGCGGGGGTTTAGTGGCCTGGGCGTTGACGTCAGCAAGACGGCCATCGCGATGGCGCGGGCGCAGTCGAGGGGCTTCGACGTTCGATTCCGGCGGGCGGATCTGTGCGACTTGGACGCCGCCAAGCCCGGCACGTTCGACCTGGCCCTCGACGGTCACTGCCTGCACTGCATCACGCGCCCGGCAGATCGACGGGGGTTCCTGAAGACGGTTCACAGGTTGTTGACCAAGGACGGCGTGTTCATCGTCTTGAGCATGTGCGCTCCGGTCGACCGGAAGCTGTTCTCGAAGAAGCATCCGGGCCACAGGCTTGTTGGCCACACGTTATACGTGCCTTTTGCGCAGGCGGGCGAGTACCAAGGATCCCGCAAGATCGCCGGCAGCGTGCACGCGCCGATCAGATACATCGGGCACTGGCAAAGCATCCTGGTCGAGATCCGCAAGGCGGGGTTTCACGTTCAGTTGGTCAGGTACAACGCGCCGCAGGGCGACGACCCGGGCGGGGATCTGGCCGTCGCGGCGTTGCCGGCGTCGTGACGCGCGTCTGCGCGACACGGATGTCGCGGCTCGGGCAAGGCTCAAGCGGCGTTCTAGCACTAGCCGACGTCGATGAGCTCGAAGCGGCCCCGCATGGCCCGGACGAGCTCGGTGCGGATCGCTGCGTGGTGCGGCTCGGTCAGGTTCGGGTCGGCCGACAGGAGCGCTGCCGCGTCGTTTCGGGCCTGCATGAGCAGGTCGACGTCGGCGATCAGATCGGCAATCTTCAAGTCGAAGCCGTGCTGTCGCTGCCCGCCCATCAGGTCGCCCGGGCCTCGCAGCAGCAGGTCCTCCTCGGCGATCCGGAATCCGTCAGTGGTCCGGGTCAGCACGCTCAAGCGTGATCGCGCCGTCTCGCCCGGGTCTTGGGCCATCAGCAGGCAGTAGCCCGGTCGGTCGCCGCGTCCGATCCGCCCGCGGAGCTGGTGCAACTGCGACAGGCCGAACCGTTCTGCGTGCGGAATCACCATCACCGTGGCGTTCGGTACGTCGATGCCGACCTCGACGACGGTGGTGGCGACGAGCACGTCGATCGCACCGTCGGCGAAGCGGCGCATGATCTGGTCCTTCTGGTCGGGTCTCATCCGCCCGTGCAGTAGCCCGAGGCGATGGTTCGGGAAGACGGCCCTGTCCAGCCGATCGACCTCGACGGTGGCGGCGGCCAGCGGCATGGCCTCCGACTCCTCGACGAGCGGATAGACGACGAAGGCCTGCTCGCCCGCGTCGAGCCGCTCGCGGACGAACGCCCAGGCCTGCTCGGTCTGGTCCAGGGACACGTAGCGGGTGCGGATCGGTTTCCGTCCGGGCGGCAGGGCGTCGATGATCGAGACGTCCAAGTCGCCGAAGAACGTCAGCGCCAGCGTCCGCGGGATGGGCGTGGCCGTCATGACCAGGTAGTGCGGCCGGCCCTCGGTGGCCTTGCTGCGGATCGTCGCACGCTGGACCACGCCGAACTTGTGCTGCTCGTCGATGATGACCAGCCCCAGCCGGTGGAACTCGACGTCGCGCTCGAGCAGCGCCTGCGTGCCGACGACGATGTCGACCTCGCCCCGGCCGATCCGCTGGATGCAGTCGGCGCGGGCCCCGCGCGACAGCCCCCCGACCAGCAGCTCGGTCCGAACGCGGCTGCCGGCCAGGTACTGCTGGATGCTGCGACCGTGCTGCTCGGCGAGGATCTCGGTGGGGGCCATGATGGCCACCTGGTAGCGATGGGCCACCGTCAGCAGGGCCGCGTACAGCGCGACCACGGTCTTGCCCGCGCCGACGTCGCCCTGCAACAGCCGGTTCATCGGGACCGCCCTGGCCAGGTCTGCGACGATCTGGTCGATGGCGCGTCGTTGGGCGGCTGTCAGCTTGAACGGGAATCGGCGACGGATGCGGCGGTCGATTTCGTCGGTGTTGGCGATCGGGACGCCGCGGACGCTCGACCGCTCGATGTGGCGCTTCCGAAGGATCGCCAGTTGCATCAGGAACAGCTCGTCGTAGGCCAGCCGTCTGCGGGCGACCTGGGCGTCCTCCAGACGCACCGGTCGGTGGACCCGCTCCAGGGCCGTCCGCCGCAACGGCAGACTGCGTTGCTTGCGGTGCGCGTCGTCGAACCACTCGTCGACCTGTTCGAGCAACCCGGGTAACGCCCGGTCGAGCAGTCGCGCGATCTGCGGGCTGGTGATGCCTGCCGTGGCCGGGTAGACCGCCAGCAGTCGCTGTTGGCCGGCGACGCGCTCGTCGTCGTGGTCACCGATGACTTGCAGCGATGGGTTCACGAATTGCGCCTGTCCGCGGTATTCCCCCACCGTGCCGGAAATCCGGATCGTGTCGCCGGGCGCGACCTTCTGCGCGACCCAGGCCGCATTGAACCATCGGGCCGTACATTGCCCCGTGGCGTCGACGAGCGTCACGACGACTGACGGCCGGCCATACCCTCCGCGGGACCGGACACTGACGACGCCGGCAAGGACGGTGCACACCTCGCCGAGCGCCAGTTCACCGATGGCACAGGCCTCGGGCTCACGCTCGTAGCGGAACGGCAGATGAAACACCAGGTCGCCCACGGCGCCGATGCCGAGGTTCGCCAACAGCTTGGCCCGGTGGGGCCCGACCCCTGGCAGGTACTGCACCGGGCTGTCGAACGTGATGTCAGCCACGGCAGGTGATGGGCCACCTTACGGCTATGGAATGATCAGCTTCATGCCCGCCTTGATCCGCTGCGGATCGGGGATGCGTTTTCGATTGGCCTGGTAGATCCGCCGCCATTGGCGTTGATCGCCGTAGTATTGCCTCGCCAGTCCGAACAGCGTCTCGCCCCGCTGGACCTCGTGGAGGTTGTCGGCGGGCGGCGCCGGTGCGTAACGGTCCCTCGGTTGGAGCCGCTGACGCTGGGCGGCCAGTTCCGCGGGCGTGTGGATCTCGGCCGCCGGCGGCTGCGACGACGCATCCTGCGTCTTCTCGGGGGTCAGATTCTGGATGGATTCGTCCGGCGCCACGCCGACGCGGCCCGACCCCAACGTGAATCCGTGACACCCGGCCAGACCCACCGCCAGTACTGCCAACCCGCTGTACGCGATCCTTCGCTTGATCCGCGGCCTCACAACGACCTCCCTTCCATTGGCTGCCAGCGCCGCCGCCATCCGCAACGCGGACCCAGCCGTAGCTCGCGAGGTGCCCAACGTCATGACCCAGTATCCATATTATCGGCAAGCGGCACGGCATCCAAACACCCCGACCCGCGTCGACGATGCGCACGCCCGATCGCCGACGCGCCGCGTTCGACATGGTTCAGCACCTCCCCGGCGCGTCGGTGGGGCTCCAGCCGGCCCGGCCGATCAGCGGTACGAACCGGCACGCAATGCTCGGCCGCTCGACCGTCGTGTCGCCCTGTCGTTCGATCACCGTCAACGTCTGGTACGACTCGTCCCCTACCGGCACGACCAGCCGACCCCCGTCGGCGAGCTGCTCGGTCAGCGCCGGCGGGACCGACGGCGCCCCAGCCGTCACCATGATGCCGTCAAACGGCGACTCGCTCACCCAACCCAGCGTCCCGTCGCCGACACGATAGCTGACGTTGGTCACGTTCATCTCCGCCAGCCGCTCGGCTCCCGTCTCGCTGAGCTCGAGCACGCGCTCGATGGTGTAGACGTGTTTGCACATCGCCGCCAGGATCGCCGTCTGATAGCCCGTGCCCGTCCCGATCTCCAGGACGCGATGATCCGGTTGGACCGCCAACAACTGCGTCATCAACCCCACCATGTAGGGCTGGGAAATCGTTTGCCCGTAACCCACCTGCATCGCCTGGTCATCATAGGCGGCATCTTGGTCTCTTGGCGCGACGAACCGCTCCCGGGGGATCTGGCCCATGACCTCGAGCACCCGCTCATCGTCGACGCCGCGTCGGCGGAGTTGCACCTCGATCATCCGCCGGCGGTCCTCGACGTACCGGTCGTCCGGCCCGAGATCGGGCGATTCAGCGGGGCGTGCACACATCATCGTGGAGGCATTGTACGTCCCCCCGCGCAGCAGTGTCCACCAGATCGGACCCGGTGCCCCGGCCTGGACCGGATCACGAGGGCCCGGGCTCGGACGCCTTGGCCGCCATCCGGAAATCGAGGTGCGCCGGCGGCGGATATTCGCGCCGCACCCGCTCCCGCAGCTCGTCGTCAATGGCCACGCCCTCGACCGCCGCCAGTCGTTTCTCGTGCATCGCAAACCACAGGTCCGACAACACCACCTCGCCCTCGCGGACCGTGGCCAGCTCCAGGTCGGCGCTCAGGATCCGCTCGACCCGGTCCAGTTCGCCGACCTCGAGCGCTGCCCGGGCCTCGAACGTCCGTACCCGGCCATTGGTGCGCACCGACGATCCCAGCGTGTCCAACAGTGCGATCAGTTCACCCGCCCGGTCGGCGTCGATCAGGGCCTGGCAGCACTCGACCGCCAGCGGCAGCAGGTTCGGCAGCATCCGCAACGACTTGATCCACAGATTGGCCGCCTCCGCCGTCCGCCCCTCGTGTTTGGCCAACACCGCCAGATTCCGCCACGCCCACGCGGACGCCGCCATGTCCAGCGATGTCGTCCACGCCCGTTTCGCAGCGTCGACCTCGCCTGCGTGGTAGGCCATCACGCCCAGATGCAGCCAGGCGAGCCAGTGATCGTTGCGCCCGGTCTGCACCGCGTCTGTCAGCAGCGCCCGCCATTCCGGCTGAACCAGCCACGCCCCGGGCGGGTCCGCCGGATCGCGTTCCGGGAATCCGCCGTCCTCGAGCAGGGCGAGCCACGGCGCCTGGTCCTCGCCAAGCGACGCGTCATCGAACACCAGCGCCGCGGAGCAGAACGGCCGCTCGCCGGCCCGCTCGCGACGCCGACCCTCCAGCGCCCCCCAGCCCGAACCTCGCTGCAGGATCTGCTCGGGTGGTCGGTTGGCCGTACCTTCGGTAAGGACCCGTTCTGCCTCCAACCGTTCCTGCGGTAGGATCTCGTTCAGCCGGCGCTCCGCCGCCCGCCAGGCTGCGCACCAATCCTGTCCATGTACGACCGCCGGGTCGGCTTCCATCAGGCCGTACGCCTCCAACCACGACCACTCGGTCCCTGCGGGCATGGGCAGGCAGTGTGACTGCGTCCAGGTCAGACCCGCCTGGAGCTCGACGTAGGGATGTCCCGGCTCGGACAGCCAATCCTGCCACCGCAGTCCCCCCGGCCCCATTCCCCACACGAATAGCTTCCGACCCACCAGCCGCGATGTCGACGTCTGAAACAGCCCGCGTCCCGATCGGTCGACGGCCGCGATCCAGCGTCGCCCGCCGTCGGGGATCCGATAGAAGTAATCGCCCGCCGACGGGATCCTCGTCGGATACGTCACGTCGATCTCGCCGCAGACCGGGATCGAGACTTGACTCAGCATGCCCCGGTACCCGTGGTTGTACGCCC
Organism: uncultured Planctomycetales bacterium; assembly: GCA_964403235.1. Lineage (GTDB taxonomy): Bacteria > Planctomycetota > Phycisphaerae > UBA1845 > JAFGLZ01 > JAFGLZ01. The sequence goes on from CAYOGX010000027.1 coordinate 10,006, forward strand.
GATCCGTCGGCACGAGGATCCGAACGTCCGGCGCCTCGGGCACCGCGATGTTCGACCACCAGTACATGGGGATCTCATGGTCGTGCGGGTTGACCAGCCGGACCCGCACGTACAGCACGCCCGACCCGCCCGGCAGCCAGGCGTCGAGCTGATAGGGCACGCCCCGTATCCGATCCCATTCGTACATCCGCAGGATCGGCCTCCCGTCGTCGCCGCGGGCCCGGGCCATGAAGATCGGCGAGGACGTGTGCGTCGCATGCCCCCGCACCGAGACGTTCCACTCGACCCCGCCGCTGATCCACGCATTGCGGATCGCCACGTTCGCCGGCTGGAACACCGGATTGACGTACAGCAGCTCGCGATCGGCCGGCTTGTGATACAGCGACCACAGCCGACCGCCGAATTCCATCAGAAACGTCGCCCGCAGGATCTCGTTCTCCAGCACCGCCACCCGAAACGCCCGCGGCCGACGGACCCGGTCGTAGTCGTCCTGCCAACGGTGCGGCAGGCAACCGTTCACCTCGCCGTACCCGATGTACTCGCGATCCGCCTGCGGCACGGATTCGTGGACCTCTATGCCGCCGCACGCCGCCCCGGGTGCCACAAGCGGCGGCAGCGGATTCTCCGGCCCCAGCCGCGCCGCCGGCATCTCGTACGTCGTGACGTTCAGTTCGGTCATCGTCGCGGGTCCTCGATCCCGATCCGCACGCATTCCCACCCGCCAATCGCCCGGCCCTTGTACACGATCTGCCCGCGCGCGTCACCCGCATTCCACCCCAGACGTTCGCGCGCATCCCGAAAACGGCAACATGAGGGTGGCACGGTCAAGGCTCGACCCCCGGGGGTCGGGCTCTTGGCCGTGTTGCCAAGATCTCAGGTGTCCCCACGGCCAAGCTCAGCCGAGGACCTCGGCTTCGCTTGACCGTGCCACCCATTTTGGCGGCTCTTCCACAGACGCACGGTTTACCGGTACACTGCCTGCCCGACGCGCATAGCGAGGATCGATACGCCCGACAACCGGCCGAGGACCCCACCATGAAGATCACCGACATCGAATGCCACGTCGTCGTCGTCCCTGAGGTCGAGGAGGACGCGTGCAGCAGCGCCCAGGACGACATCGTCGTCCTGATCCACACCGACGAGGGCATCACCGGCATCGGCGAAACCGACACCAACCCCTGGGTCGTCCGCGCGATGATCGAGGCCCGGGGCACGCACTGCATGGCCTACTGCCTCAAGGACATGCTGATCGGTGAAGATCCGCTCCAGCCCGAGGCGCTCTGGGAGAAGCTGTACGTCGGCTCGGCCATGACCGGCCGGCGGGGGTTGGGCGTCTGCGCGATCGGCGCGCTGGACATCGCGCTGTGGGACATCCGCGGCAAGGCCCTGGGCCAGCCGTGTTGGCAGTTGCTCGGCGGGCCGAAGACCGACCGCATCACGCCGTACGCCTCGCTATTGCCGACGGGTCGCACGCTCGACGAATACCGCAACAGCCTCATCGAGCGGGCCATCCAGGCCAAGCAGGCCGGCTTCCGCGCCGCCAAGATGGAGGTCTGCCTCAAGGGCCCCTACAGCCACAACGCCCTCCAGGAATCCGACGAGGCCGTCATCGACACCGTCGCTGCCTGCCGCGACGCCATCGGGCCCGACATGACGATGATGGTCGACGTCGTTTACGGCTGGCGAGACGCGAAGGAGGCCCTCCGCGTCGTCAAGGAGCTCGAGCCGTTCGACCTGTTCTTCCTGGAGACGCCGCTGCCGGTCGACGACCTCGACGGCCACGCCTTCCTGGCCGACCATACCCCGATCCGCATCGCCTCGGGCGAGTGGCTGACCACGCGGTTCGAGTTCATCGACCTGCTCGACCGCGGCCGCGTTGACGTGGCCCAGCCCGACGTCGGCCGCGTCGGCGGCCTGACCGAGGCCCGCCGCGTCGTCCACCTCGCCGAGGACCGAGGCCGACTCGTCGTCCCCCACTGCTGGAAGACCGGCATCGGCATCGCCGCGGCCGCGCACCTGGCCGCCACCACCGCCCACTGCCCCTACATCGAGTACATGCCGCCCGACCTTTGCGACTCCGCCCTGCGCCGAGAACTCGCCAACGACAACCTAAAGATGACCAACGGCCAGATCCCCCTCCCCACCCAACCCGGGCTGGGCGTGGAACTCAACCCCGACGCGCTCAAGAAGTATCGCGCATAAAGAACGGATGACGGATGAAGGAACAGCAGCGCGCCCCCGGCATGATTGCCCCCACGTAGGGCAGGATAGGTTTGAATCGTTGGGCGTCGGCGACCTTCGACTACCGTTGGGACGGCGCGGGCTCTAGCGCAGGCGTTCTGACCGGCCATGGGGGGATGTGCTCTTGGGGGACGGGTGGGGAACCGCCCTGGCTTCTTAGACGGTCGAGATAGTGCTGGTTCTCTCTGATCCACCGGCGTAGGAGATACCAGCCGCCGGCCCGGTACTTGACTCGCCAGGCCCGCCCGCGGCGATACGCTCCGATCGCGCGGGCCGGGCTGTAGAAACGCTGCATCGCTTTGACCATCGCCGTCTGCATGTCATAGGGCGAGCACTTGCGCGGTTGGACGACGACGTGCATGCCGCCGAAGTACTGCCAGTCGCGGTGCAGCAGCTCGGCCTGAAACTCCTCGTAGGCGGCCGTTCCCGGGAAGGGGACCAGGGAGAAGATCTGGATGGTGTCGATGTCGGTCTCGATGGCGTAGTCGACGATCCGTTGCGGCGCGTCGACGGTGTCGTCCGGCGAGATCACGAACATCCCGTGAATGCCGATGTCGCGCTGGTGCAGGTTATCGACACACCGTTTGATGTCCTCCAGATGATGGGTCTTGCCGAACTTCTCGAGGGTCTCGGGAATGACGGATTCAATGCCGATGTACATGATTCGGCAGCGGGTTTGCTGCATCAGGTCGAGAAGCTCTTCATCGGTTGCGTCTTGCACGCACATCTCGCCGGACCACCTGAGGGGGACCGCGTCTTGTGCGATCATCTCTCGAAGCAGACCCTTGGCCCGCTTGCGGCTGGCGCAGAAATTGTCGTCGCCGAAACAGACGCTGCGATGCTGGATCGGTCGGAGCTCGGCGATGATCTGATCGTTGTCCTTGAATCGATATCGCCGGCCGAAAATAGGCGTGACGCTACAGAACATGCAGTGATGAGGGCATCCGCGCGACGTCGTGATGATCGGCGGCGTCTTTTGGGGTGTCACCTGGGGCGACAGGGAGAAGTCCGGTGAGGGCAGGGCTGCCAGGTCGACCGGGTCGGCCCAGCCCGTGAAGTGTACGTCGCCGTCCGGGAGCCTGTAGGCCAGCCCCGGGATGGCCTCGGGCGAGCGGCCATCGGCGAGGGCGTCGACCAGGGCGGGAAACGTCGCGTCTCCCTCGCCGACCACGACGTAATCGCAATGCCCCAGCGCCTCGGCGGCCATGAACGTGACGTGTGGACCGCCCATGACCACCACGGCTCCGGCCTGCTTGACCGCGTCGGCGAGCCGATAGGCGTCCGGGATGGTGCTGGAGATGGAGCCGATGCCCACGATGTCGTAGCCTTCGAGCTGCTCGGCGGCCACGGGGGCC
>CAYOGX010000028.1:0-3725 GCA_964403235.1 uncultured Planctomycetales bacterium
CATTACGTGACGGGCGTTTTGTGCTGTGCGTTGGTCTCGTCGGTGCTGTTTGCCGATGCGGTTCTGGAGACCAAGGACTTTCGGGCCGCGGTGGATGAGCGGGGGCGGGTCAACAGTTTTTTCGACCGTGCAAACAGCGTTGAGTACCTCGCGCGGGACCAGCAGCGTGCGTTGCTTCGGGTTCGGGTTGACGGGCGCTTTGTTTCGCCGTCGAAGATGACTTGGGACGGCGGCAAGGGCAGTATGCGGTTGGTGTTTGAGGGCGTTGGCGTCGAAGCCCAAGTCCGGGCGGTGGCGAAGCCTACGCATGTCGTGTTCGAGCTGGTGGGTCTGACACCGAACGGCAAGGCAGACGTGCTCGAATGGGGGCCGTTGCCCACGACCATCAAGGATACGGTCGGAGAGTTCGTTGGCGTCGTACGGAACAAGGACTACGCCATCGGCCTGCAGGGGCTGAACCCCAAGACGCTGGGCGGGTTCTTCCCGAACGAGGAGGGTCGCGACACGACGCGCGGTCAGACGGCCAAGGCGACCGAGTGGGGCAGTACGCTTCAGGCCTACTCGATAGATCGATCGCGGCCGCGGAAGATCTCCGCATGGGGCGAGAACTTCCCGAACATGCCCGTGCCGCCGATCAAGGGCGAGACGTTGATCGGCTCGAAGATCACGCTTTTCGGCTGCGCAGCGAAGGAAGCCCTGAAACGCATCGGCGAGATCGAGCAGGCGGAGGGCCTGCCGCATCCCGTGTTCGACGGCGTTTGGGTCAAGATGTCGCGCCAGGCCGGGCGACCTTACCTCATCGCGTCGTTTACCGAGCGCACGGTCGATGAGATGCTGCGGTACGCCAAGCGGGCCAACCTGGCGACGCTCTATCACCCCGGGCCGTTCAAGAGCTGGGGGCACTTCGAGCTGAAGCGCGGCTTCTTCCCGCACGGTGTCGAGGGAATGAAGCAGTGCGTCGCGAAGGCGCGGAAGCTGGGGATCCGGATCGGCGTGCACACGCTGACCAACTTCATCAACACCAACGATCCCTACGTCACGCCCGTGCCGGACAAGCGTCTCGCCAAGACCGGCAGCAGCCGACTGGTCACGGATATCGATGATAAGGCCACGGAGATCCCGGTGGCCTCGCCGGAGTACTTCGACAACAGCAAGGCCAACTGGCTGCGGACCGTCATGATCGGCGAGGAGCTGATTCGCTACGGCCCGGTGTCCAAGGGCAGCCCGGCCAGACTGAAGGAGTGCCAGCGCGGCGCGTTCGGTACGAAGGCGGCCCCGCACAAGAAGGGCGACGCGGTCGCCAAGCTGCTGGACCACCCCTACAAGGTGTTCTTCCCCAACTACGAGATGCAGCACGAGATCGCCATCCGCCTGGCGAAGCTCTTCGACGAGACGGGGATCTCCCACTTCGACTTCGACGGGCACGAGGGATGCTGGGCGACCGGCCAGGGCGACTTTGCCTCCGAGATGTTCGCCAAGGTCTTCTACGACCATCTAAAGCGACCCGTGCACAATGGAAGCAGCAACTCGAATCACTTCTATTGGCACATCAACACGGTCCTCAATTGGGGCGAGCCCTGGTACGCCGGCTTCCGGGCGAGCCAAGCGGACTATCGCTTCAACAATCAGCCGCTGCTGAAACGCAACTACCTACCCGGCATGTTGGGCTGGTTCGCGATGCGGCGCGAGACGACACTGGCGGACATCGAGTGGATGCTGGCGCGCTGTGCAGGCTACGACGCGGGCTTCGCACTGGCGTCCGACATTCGAACGCTCCAGAACAACCCGCAAACGGGCCAGATCCTGGACGCGATCCGCGAGTGGGATCACGCCCGGCAGGCCGCAGCTTTCTCCGAGGGGCAGCGCAAGCGACTGAGAGACCCTGAACGAGAGTTCCATCTGGAGAAGACCGGCGACGGCAAGTGGAAGCTATACCCGTACACGCTCTCCAAGCCGTTCGTCTGTGAGCAGCGCGTCCGCCAGCCGGGAGAACCCACCGCCACCCAATGGGACCTCGTCAATCCTGACGAGACCCAGCCGCTCAGCTTCAACCTGATCGTGGAAGGCAAGCAGGGCTCGATCCGCGACATGACGTTGGAGATCGACAGCCACATCCGCCTCGACGTCCCCGCCGAACTCGAGGCCGGCCAGACCCTCGTCTGCGACGGAACGCAAACGGTGCGGATCTACGACGCCAAAGGCCGGCAGACCAAGGCAATCACACTAAAGCAGAAGGTCCCACAGCTCTCGCGCGGCCCGCATCGGGTTGAGGCGTCGGCCGAGTTCACGGGCGAACCCCCGCCGCGCGTCGTCGTGCGATTCAAGACGCGAGGCAAGGCCGAGTTAGTCAGCAAGTCGTCGCGCCGCTGACGTCCCGCTTATGGCAGGAAACGCAATGATGGCTAACAGACTCCTGACAGCGACACTGATCACACTGGCATGGTGCGAGGCCACCGCAGTCGCGGCTGACCAGGCTAGCGTACCCATCATCTACACGACTGACCTGTACCACCCGCACGATGATCCGGACGATCATTTCGACCTGGCGACGCTGTTCGCGATTCCGGAGTTCGACATCCGCGCGATCGTGATCGATACGGGCAAGCGCGGGAAGGATCGACCCGGACTCCTGCCGGTCCGACAGATGATGCACATCACCGGGCGGACCGTGCCCGTGGCGACGGGGCTGATCGAGAACCTGCGGCACCAGGGCGATCTGGGCGAACGTCAGCCGGCCGAGGCGCTGGCCGGCGTTAAGCTGATCCTGCGGGTGCTGCGCGAATCGACCCAACCCGTGACGATCTTCACGACGGGCAGCCTTCGCGACGTGGCCGCCGCGTATGGCCGCGAGCGAGAGCTGTTCAAGGAGAAGGTCGGGCGGATCTACATCAACGTCGGCCACTCCGGCGGCGGGCCGGAGCACAACGTGAATCTCGACCGGCACGCGTACGTCCGCATTCTGGGCAGTCCGCTACCCGTCTATTGGGTGCCGTGTTTCGGCGCGGACGGGTACCACTCACACTGGCACTTCCGACAGGGCGACGTGCTCGACGCAGCCCCGCCGGCCGTGCAGAACTTCTTCGTCTATTGCCTGACCCGTGCCAAGGCTGAGGACCGCGATCCGATCAAGTCGCTCACCGACCCGATCGACGACGCGGTCAAGAAGAAAATCTGGGACGGGCGCCGGAACATGTGGTGCACGGGCGCGTTCCTTCACGCGGCCGGGCGATCCGACCCGACGTGCGGGTTCAAGAAAGTCACCGTCCATCTGGACAACCTCGGCAAGACGCGGATCAGCCGCCCGGGCGACGGCCTGGAGATCATGACGTTCCACCACGCCGACCCGGCCGCCTACGCCGAATCGATGCGAAACACCTTGCGCGACCTGCTCAGCGCAATCAGACCCCGATGATGATTTGTCGGACAAGGAACGCGACGCCTGCGTCTCGATCGGCCATGCCGCCCTCGCGACGAGCGCGCGGGAATCGCGCGCCACCGTCGAGCGGGTGCATCTTGATTTCAGTGGCGAGGGGTGGCACGGTCAAGCGAAGCCGAGGGGCTCGGCTGAGCTTGGCCGTGAGGCCGCCCGCGACCTCGGCAACATGGCCAAAGCCCGGCCCTGGCGGGTCGTCCATTGACCATGCCACACGAGCGCCACGATTTCTTGGATGCGCCACCGTCGAGCGGGTGCATCTTGATTTCAGTGGCGAGGGGTGGCACGGTCA